>NZ_JBVVAK010000013.1:0-103299 GCF_055792825.1 Microvirga sp. GN3 | reverse complement strand
ACGCCGCTCCTCCATCTGCTCGGATGTTAGATGCGTCGGCCGCCAAACGTCGTCATCCATCGCGCGCCTCCTCACGAGGATCGACATCACCCTATGTTACACCACCTCCGTGAAGATCATTAGACAATGGCCTAATGGGCTCAAGGCAGCCCGCCATGCTATGGCCAGCCTTCTTCAATCCGCTCTTATGTTTCCCGCTAGATAGAAATCATGGACTTATCCACCGCGGCGCTTCTCGCCGCCTCGGGCCTTGCGGCCGGCCTCGTCAATGCGATCGCAGGCGGCGGCACCTTCTTTACCTTCTCCGCCCTCGTCGCTGCAGGTCTTCCGCCCGTGGTCGCCAATGCAACGAGCGCCGTGGCGGTAACGCCCGCCAATCTGTCCAGCGCATGGGCGTACCGGAAAGAACTCGCGACCAATGTCAGGCGCTTTGCGGCGCTGGGCATCGTCAGCCTCATCGGCGGCGTGGTCGGCGCTTACATTCTCACCGTCACCAACAACGATGCCTTCCGACAGCTCGTGCCGTGGCTCCTGCTTTTTGCGACCCTGCTCTTCGCTGCAAGCCCGAAGATCGTGGCGCTCGCCCGCGCCATCGGCAAGCATGAGGGACACCATCCCTCGACGAAGGCCTGGGCCACGGGCCTCGCGTTCCAGACAGGTGTCGCCATCTATGGCGGCTTCTTCGGTGCGGGCATGGGCATCGTCATGTTGGCGGCGCTTGCAATCACCGAGGGTGACGATTTCCATCTGATCAATTCCGCGAAGCATCTGTGCTCCACGCTGATCCAGCTCGTGGCCGTGATCCTGTTCATCGCAGCCGGTCTCGTGAGCTGGCCCGAGACCTTCATCGTCGGTGCAGCCTCGGTGATCGGCGGTTATCTCGGTGTCGTCTTCGGCCGTCGCCTGCCGGCAAGCGTGATCCGCTGGCTGGTGATCGCGGTTGGCGCGACACTGACACTGTATTTCTTTATCCGCTGAATTCGCTAACCATACTCGAAATAGAATGAGATCGGGCGGCTTTTTGCGGGCTGCTGCCCGATTCACGCCACAACCATGCTCCTTCCTGCGACGTCTCGATTCTCAACGCTCGCGAAAAGGAAATGCTCGTGGCCGAATCCCAAAACCTGTCCGGACTCGACGGAACGCAATCGGTAAGCGCTCTCGGCCTGCGATGGGCTGCCCTGCGCGGCATGCTGAACTCGCCGCTGATCATGGCCGACGAACAGCGCCCGCTGCGCGACGAGCTCCTGCGTGAGCTTGCGGCCATCGAACAGGATTTCAGCGATCTGCCATCGCGCACCACAACGGAGATTTCCGCGAAACTCGATATCGCGAAATCGGCACTTCGGGAGCGCATTCAGAACGGGGAATCCTGGCTGGTCGATCTGATCGAAAGCATTCAGTCAGATCTTCACAGCGTCGCTCAGAAGCCGTCCGTGACACCTGCAGCGACCGCCAGTCGCTCGCCGGCCAATCTCAGCCGCCCGCAGCAACAGCGTTCCGACGAGACGAGCTCCTCCTCGACATCGCCGAGTTCTTCGACGAACTCCACGAGTTCGGAAACTGCCACCTCGTCGGCGGCCTGATCTTTTGAAAGCGCCGCGCTCGAGCCTATCGATCGCGGCGCCGAAAAATGCCGGTCTTTGTTACACAAGTCCGGGATCGATGGTGCTCTTTCTCTCGAGCCATGCGGGAACGGGCAGGCTCTTCGAGCGCAGGAAGTCCGGGTTGAAGAGCTTGGACTGATAGCGCGTCCCGTAATCGCACAAGACGGTCACGATGGTGTGGCCTGGCCCGAGCTGCTTGGCGAGACGGATCGCGCCCGCCACATTGATGCCGGATGATCCGCCGAGGCACAGACCTTCATATTCCAGCAGATCGAAGATGACCGGCACCGCCTCCTCGTCCGGAATCTGGAAGGCGACATCGATCGGTGCATCGACCAGATTGGCCGTGATGCGGCCCTGACCGATGCCTTCCGTGATCGACGAGCCGGACGCTTTCAACTCGCCGGTCGTGTAGTAGCTGTAGAGAGCCGCGCCCAAAGGATCGGCAAGGCCGATGACGATCTTCGGATTGCGCCGCTTCAGCGCCATGCCGACACCGGCCAGCGTACCGCCCGTGCCGACAGCACTGACGAAGCCGTCGACCTTGCCGCCCGTCTGCTCCCAGATTTCCGGCCCCGTCGTCTCGATATGCGCCTGCCGGTTCGCCACGTTGTCGAACTGGTTGGCCCAGATGGCCCCGTTCGGCTCCGATTCAGCGAGGCGCTCCGCCAAGCGTCCTGAGACCTTCACGTAGTTGTTGGGATTGGCGTAAGGCACGGCCGGGACTTCGATGAGCTCGGCGCCCGCGAGCCGCAGCATGTCCTTCTTCTCCTGGCTCTGCGTCTCCGGGATCACGATCACGGTCCGGAAACCGAGGGCATTGGCGACGAGCGCTAGACCGATGCCGGTATTGCCGGCGGTTCCCTCGACGATCACGCCGCCCGGGCGCAGAGCGCCGCGTCTCACTGCATCCTGAATGATGAACAGGGCGGCCCGGTCCTTCACCGACTGGCCGGGATTCATGAACTCGGCCTTGCCCAGGATGGTGCATCCAGTCAGTTCGGAGGCACGGCGAAGCTTGATCAGGGGTGTACTGCCGATAGCGGCAGGGACATCGGGCTGAATGGTCATGATACCTAACTGCGGGCTGGGATACGTTAGCGGGGGAGAACCGGGTGTAAGCCATTCGGCGAGAATGTTCACGACCGATATTCACGTTTATATTATGTGATTAAAATTAAAAATACAATCCTTGACGTTCTTTATGTCGAACTACATTGTGCCCCTCACGAGGGGCTGATGATCCTGGCCATCACTCACCGTTACGAAAGCTCAGGAGCGACCATGTCCAGCTCTGCAGTGGCTTCGCCTCTTTCCGTCGGAAACCGTGCGAGCTTGTCCATCAATACCCCGGCCTCCCTGGCGGCCGCCGCCGGCATCATCGGCGGCGCGGCTCTGCTGGGCGCCATCATCAACCCACGACAGGCCGCGCTTTACGTGCTCGGCGCGGCGCTTGGGCTCGTGCTCTATCACGCCGCCTTCGGATTCACCTCGGCCTGGCGCGTGTTCATCGCGGATCGTCGTGGCGAGGGCCTGCGGGCGCAGATGGTGATGCTGGCGATCGCCTCCATCCTGTTCTTCCCCGTCCTCGCCTCCGGCTCCCTCTTCGGACAGTCCGTAGCCGGCAACGTCTCGCCGGCCGGCCTTGGCGTGATCTTCGGCGCCTTCATCTTCGGCATCGGCATGCAGATGGGTGGCGGCTGCGCCTCGGGCACGCTCTATACGGTCGGCGGCGGTTCCACCCGCATGGTGATCACGCTCGCCGCCTTCATCGCCGGCTCCGCCATCGGGGCGGCGCATCTGCACTGGTGGGTCGCGCTTCCGAGTCTGCCGGCGATCTCGATCATCAAGACCTGGGGTCCCTGGACGGCTTTGGCCGTGCAGCTCGCCGTCTTCGCCCTCATCGCCGCCGTGACCGTCGTGTTCGAGAAGCGCCGGCACGGCCGCCTCATCGCGGCCGATCCATCCCCACGCGAGGGCCTTTCGCGCTTCCTGCGCGGGCCATGGCCGCTGGTGGCGGGTGCGGTGGCGCTGGCTCTGTTGAACTTCGTGACGCTCTATCTCGCCGGCCGTCCCTGGGGCGTAACCTCGGCCTTCGCCCTCTGGGGTTCGAAGATCGCCGCCGCCATCGGCTTCGACGTCGCGAGCTGGCCCTATTGGTCCACACCGGCCCGCCAGGCCGAGCTCCACGGCAGCATCTTCAACGACATCACGACGGTGATGGATTTCGGCATCATCCTCGGCGCGCTTCTTGCCGCCTCCCTGGCCGGCCGCTTCGCTCCCACCTGGAAAGTCCCGCTGCGCTCCGCTATCGCGGCCGTCGGCGGCGGCCTGCTTCTCGGCTATGGCGCACGGCTGGCCTATGGCTGCAACATCGGCGCCTATTTCTCCGGCATCGCATCCGGCAGCGTGCACGGATGGGTCTGGCTCGTTGCAGCCTTTGCCGGCAACGTGGTCGGTACGCGACTGCGTCCCCTCTTCGGTCTTGAGGTGGAGCGCGTGAAACTCACCGGCTGCTGACAAAGAGGGCCTTTCAGTTGTTCTGAAAGGCCCTCTTCCTTTCGAGACCACGCCCCGCCAAGAAAAGGACTTATAGGTCTTCTACTTTCTACAGGAACTCTGCTCACTCGTTTCGAACGGAAACGGCGATGATGGGATTCGGCGGGAGGTTCCTTCGGAAACAGGAGAGGGCCATGGGTCCTCTGCTGATCGCGTCCCTGATCGTGAGCCTGCTCGGCCTGCCCGTCGCTGCCTGGTTCGATCTGCGCGCGCTGTCGGAGCGCATGCTTCAGGCCCAGGTCGGTGACATCAACCGGGTCATCGACGAGGTCCGCGCCTTCTACGGCAGCGACGTGGTCGAACGCATCCTTTCAGCCTCCGGACCGATCACGGTTACGCACAATTATCGCGACATTCCAGGCGCCATTCCCATCCCGGCGACCCTCTCCATCGAACTCGGCAAGCTCATCAGCAGCAAGAACGATGCCGTGAAGTATCGCTTTGTTTCCGACCATCCTTTCAAGGGCCGTGAAGCGCGAGCCATCGACAGCTTTGGGCAGGATGCACTCTCCCGTCTGCGTGCAGATCCCAAGCAGCCCATCATCGAGGTCTCCGGCTCACTGCTGGAGCGCCAGATACGCACGGCCGCACCGGTGATCATGGGACCGGTCTGCGTCTCCTGCCACAACGCGCATCCTGACAGCCCGAAACAGGATTGGAAGGTCGGTGACGTTCGCGGCATACAAGAAATCTCGGTTACCCAGCCCATTGCCAGCAATGTGTTCTCGTTCAAGTACCTTTTGTCCTACTTCGCTTTCATTGTGCTGGCAGGGCTGATCCTGATCGTTCTGCAGCGGCGGCAGACAAGCCTGATCCGCGGCATGAACCGGGAATTGTCGGAAGCCAACGACTTCCTGGCCAGCGTTTCGGCAAAGCTTGCCAAATATCTCTCCCCTCAGGTCTACAAGAGCATCTTCAGCGGCGAGAAGGACGTCACTATTGAGACCGAGCGCAAGAAGCTGACGATTTTCTTCTCGGATATCAAGGATTTCACTGCCATCTCGGAACGGCTGCAGCCGGAGGATCTGACGGCTCTTTTGAATGAGTACTTCACCGAGATGTCGGCCATCGCGCTTCGCCATGGCGGCACGGTCGACAAGTTCATCGGCGATGCGATCCTCGTCTTCTTCGGCGACCCAGAAACGAAAGGCGTCAAGGAGGATGCCCGTGCCTGTCTGCGCATGGCTGTCGACATGCAACAGCGGCTTGAGGTGTTGAGCGATCAATGGCTCCGGCGCGGCATTGAACATCCCTTCCGGGCCCGCATGGGAATCAACACCGGCTATTGCAATGTCGGTAATTTCGGCAGCAACGACCGGATGGAGTACACGATCATCGGGGCCGCTGCGAATCTCGCCGCACGGCTGCAAACCATCGCCGAGCCGGGAGGAATCTGCCTCAGTTACGAAACCTATGCACTGGTGCGCGATCTGGTGCAGGTCGAGCCTCTTGCACCGATCGGCATGAAGGGCATCGGCCGCGAGATCATCCCCTATGCCGTCAAAGGCCTGTCGGGGGACTTGTCTCCAAAGTCTTCGGTGATCCGGGAGCACGCAACCGGGCTCGAATTGTTCATCGACCCGGATGCCATGAGCGAGGGCGGGATCGAGCAGGCCAAGAGGCGCCTGTCAGAGGCGCTCGCCGTGCTGAACCTGCGGACGAGTTGACGGCTGCTCCCGTCCTCCCGATCAGGAAGCGACCTTTTCTTCGGTCATGGCGCGAGCGATCACCTCCTTCACCGTCTCATAGGGCTGAGCACCGGCGACGAGGTAGGCCTGCGCTCCGGCCGTCACGATCAGCGCGGGAACACCCGAAATGCCGATCTGTCGTGCGAGCTGCTGGTCCTCGATCACGCGCTGTTCGTAGCGACTGCTCGTGAGAGCCTCGCGCAGATCATCCGCATCGAGCCCGATGGATCGTCCAATGTCGAGCAGGACCTCGATGTCGGCGAGATCGCGCCCGTCTTCGAAGAAGGCCTTGAACAGAGCGGCGTTCATGGCGTCGAGCTGGCCTGCCTCGCGTGCACATTCGGCCGCCTCATGGGCTTTGCGGCTGCGCGGCTGAATCGGCGGCAGCTTCAGGACCATGCCGCGCTCCTGCGCCATCGGATAGATGGACTGGCTCCAGACCCGGTGCAGGTAGTCCGCATCGGGATCGAGCGTCGGCTCAGGCTCGGGCCGGAGTTCGAAGGCGCGCCAGTCGATCTCGACACGATTGCCGAGTTCGTTCCGGATCCGCTCAAGAACGGGTCGTTCGAGATAGCAGAACGGGCAGACATAATCGCTCCAGACCAGGATCCGGACGGGGTTGTCTTTCGCCATGAGCGCTCTCCTTCGGGCAATCCTGTCAATGCATCAATGGCCGGCAGGTTTTTCCGTGTCCGGATCTGACTGCTTGAGCGACTGGATCAGGCTGCCCAGAGCCCGGAAGTCGCCTTTCCGGGTCGATGTGCGGCGCCAGGCCAACCCGACGGTGCGCATGGGCGCGTCTTCCGGAAATTCGATCAGAGCGACCCGCTGCCGGTCGACCTCGGTTTCGGCGCAGAGTTCGGGAAGGAGCGTGATGCCGTGGCCGGCTGCTACCATCTGCATGATGGTGGTGAGCGATGCGGCGCCGAGCGCTTTTCGCGCCTGCATGTTGGCGATGTGGCAGAACTGCAGGGCCTGATCCCTGAGGCAATGTCCTTCTTCCAGCAGCAGCAGGCGCTCCTGCTCGATGCGGCTGCGCAGATCGCCGGTCGTCCAGCCCTGCGCCGCCTGGCTCTGCACGGCGATAAGGAAGCGATCCTGGAAGAGCGCCATGGTTTCGACCTGAGGCTGCTGGATCGGCAGTGCGAGAAGAGCCGCATCGAGATCACCCCGCACCAGTTCCTCGACCAGTGCTGCGGTCTGCGTCTCGCGGATCTGGAGATCGAGGGCCGGATACTGCTTGTCCACCTCGGTCAGGATTGCCGGCAGAAGGTAGGGCGCAATCGAAGGAATGATCCCGAGGCGGAGCGGGCCCGTGAGCACACCCTGATACTGATGCGCGTAATCGGACAATTCGCGCACCTGATTCAGGATCGTCTCGGCCCGCGATGCGATCTCCTGTCCAGCCGGCGTAATGGCAACAGAGTTTCCTCTCCGTTCGACGAGATCGACGCCGAGTTCGCGCTCCAGCTCCTTGATCTGCATCGAGAGCGCCGGCTGGGTGACGGCGCATTGATCGGCTGCCATGCCGAAATGCTTCGTGCGCGCGAGTGTTTCGAAATATCGAAGCTGTCGAAGAGTGATCATGACACCGATAAGAATAACTGATCGCAGTTTGTAATCAATACAATTGGACCTTATCGAGTCCTCCCGGCATCTTGCGCCGACCTCAACGGGGACGACCATGACAAAAACAACGACCATGACCACCACGGCCGGCGCGCCGATTGCCGACAACCAGAACAGCCTCTCGGCCGGCGCCCGTGGCCCGCTGCTGCTCCAGGACTACCAGCTGATCGAGAAGCTCGCGCACCAGAACCGGGAGCGCATTCCGGAGCGGGTGGTCCATGCCAAGGGTTCGGCCGCCTATGGCACGCTGACGATCACCAACGACATCACCAAGTATTCCAAGGCGAAGGTCTTCTCGGAAATCGGTAAGCAGACGGAAGTCTTTCTGCGCTTCTCCACCGTCGCCGGCGAGCGCGGCGCGGCCGATGCCGAGCGCGACGTGCGTGGCTTCGCGCTGAAGGTCTACACGGAAGAGGGCAACTGGGACATCGTCGGCAACAACACGCCGGTGTTCTTCGTGCGAGATCCGGTGAAGTTCCCCGACTTCATCCGCACGCAGAAGCGCCATCCGGCCACGAACCTGCGCTCTGCCACCGCCATGTGGGATTTCTGGTCGCTCAGCCCCGAGACGCTGCATCAGGTGACGATCCTGTTCTCGGATCGCGGCCTGCCGCAGGGCTACCGCTTCATGCACGGCTTCGGCTCGCACACCTATTCGTTCATCAACGAGGCCGGCGAGCGTTTCTGGGTGAAATTCCACTTCAAGTCCATGCAGGGCATCAAGACCTGGTCGAACCGCGAAGGCGAGGCTGTCGTCGCCAAGGATCGCGAGAGTGCCCAGCGCGATCTCTACGAGGCCATCGAAGGCGGCGACTTCCCGCGCTGGAAATTCTGCGTGCAGATCATGCCGGAGACGGACGCGGAAAAGACTTCGTACAACCCATTCGACGTCACCAAGGTGTGGCCGCACGGCGACTACCCGCTGATCGAGGTCGGCATCCTCGAGCTCAACCGCAATGCGCAGCACTACTTTGCCGAGGTCGAACAATCCTCGTTCTCACCGTCGAACATCGTGCCCGGCATTAGCTTCTCGCCGGACAAGATGCTTCAGGGCCGCATCTTCGCTTATGCGGATGCGCACCGCTACCGCGTCGGCACGCATTACGAGGCGCTGCCGGTGAACAGCCCACGCTGCCCGGTCCATCACTATCATGCCGATGGCTCAATGCTGTTCGACATCCCGAACCGCGGCAATGCTTACTATGAGCCGAGCTCCTTCAACGGTCCGGTGCAGACGCAGCGTGCCGCCGAGCCGCCGCTCAAGATCTCGGGCGATGCCGATCGCTACGATCACCGCGCCGGCAACGACGACTACAAGCAGCCGGGCGACCTGTTCCGCCTCATGACGCCGGACGAGCAGAACCGGCTCATGGACAACATCGTGGAAGCGATGCAGGGCGTGCCGCAGGAGATCGTGAAGCGCCAGATCGTGCATTTCTACCTCGCCGACAAGGCCTATGGCCTCGGCGTGGCGGATCGCATGGGCCTCAAGGGCGCCGTGCTGATCCAGGCTGCGGAGTAAGCGAATAAAAAGCCGTAGGGGCAAAAGAAGCGGCCTGGGAGCAATCCCGGGCCGTTTTATGTTCAGGCCGGCACAACGGGCACAACCCTTGACGTCATGGCCGGCCTTGTGCCGGCCATCCCGATGGATTGAAGCGCCGCGCTCTTCCGATCGGGATCACCGGCACGAGGCCGGTGATGACGTGAGCGGAATCATCAGCGCTTTACAGGCCAGTCCTCGGGATGAGGGCACGGAGTGTTCTCAATCAGAAAAGCCCCTCGCCCTGCAGGAACGGGTTGCTTTGCCGCTCCTGGCCGATAGTGCTCATGGGGCCATGGCCGCAGATGAAGGCGATGTCGTCGCCGAGCGGCAGCAGCTTGTCCTTGATCGAGCAGATCAGCACCTTGCCGTCGCCGCCGGGAAGATCCACGCGCCCGACGGAGCCCTGAAACAGCACGTCGCCGACAAGAGCGAAGCGCTGCGTCGCCGAGACGAGCACGACGCTGCCCGGCGAATGGCCGGGGCAATGGAGCACGTCGAGGGTGAGATCGCCGACGGTGATCGTGTCGCCCTCGTTCAGCCAGCGATCCGGCGTGACGGCGCGGGCCGGGAATCCATAGGCCTGACCCTGCTCCGCAAGCCGCTCCAGCAGAAGGCGATCGGCCTCGTGCGGACCCTCGATCGGTACGCCGAGTTCCTCGCGCAGCTCGGCTGCTCCGCCAGCATGATCGATATGGCCGTGCGTGAGGATGATCTTCTCCACGCTCACGCCTGCTTGCTTGATAGCTTCGCGGATATGGGGAAGATCGCCGCCGGGATCGACCACGGCAGCCTTTTTCGTTTTCTCGCACCACAGCAATGTGCAGTTCTGCTGGAAAGGCGTCACGGGAATGATGGTGGCGCGGACGTCTGGCACGGGAGATTCCTTCATCTGTCGCATCCACACATAGGCGTTGCGGAGGTTCCTGGAAAGGCACGCCTCTATTGACCTGACGGAGCCCGGCTTCACATAGTCCCTCACCGAATCATGAGGTAAGGACACGAGCATGGAAACCAGGGCCGCCGTGGCGTGGGAGGCTGGCAAGCCGCTCACCATCGAGACCATTCGCATCGAGGGCCCGAAGGCCGGCGAGGTGCTTGTGGAAGTAATGGCAACCGGCGTGTGCCACACGGATGCCTATACGCTCTCGGGGCTTGATTCCGAGGGCAAGTTCCCGGCGATCCTCGGCCATGAGGGCGCGGGCATCGTGCGCGAGGTCGGCCCCGGCGTCACCACCTTGAAACCCGGCGATCATGTGATCCCGCTCTACACGCCCGAATGCCGCAACTGCAAATCCTGCCTGTCGCGCCGCACCAATCTCTGCACCGCCATCCGTTCCACGCAAGGACAGGGCCTTATGCCGGACGGCACCAGCCGCTTCCGCTGCGACGGCGAGACGGTGTTCCACTATATGGGCTGCTCGACCTTCGCGAACTTCACCGTGCTGCCGGAGATCGCGCTCGCCAAGGTGCGCGAGGACGCGCCCTTCGACAAGATCTGCTACATCGGCTGCGGCGTCACCACCGGCATCGGCGCAGTGATCTACACCGCGAAGGTGTGGCCCGGCGCGAATGTGGTGGTGTTCGGTCTCGGCGGCATCGGCCTCAACGTGATCCAGGGTGCGCGCATGGTCGGTGCCGACAAGATCATCGGCGTCGACATCAACCCGGCCAAGGTCGAAATGGCCAAGAAATTCGGCATGACGGATTTCATCAATCCGAACGAGATCGGCACCGACAAGGTGGTGCAGGCGATCGTCGATCTCACCGGCGGCGGCGCGGATTTCTCCTTCGATGCCACGGGCAATGTGAACGTGATGCGCCAGGCCCTCGAATGCTGCCACCGCGGCTGGGGCGAGAGCATCATCATCGGCGTGGCGGAAGCGGGCAAGGAAATCTCCACACGTCCGTTCCAGCTCGTCACCGGCCGCGTGTGGAAGGGCACGGCGTTTGGCGGCGCGCGTGGCCGCACGGATGTGCCGAAGATCGTCGACTGGTACATGGAGGGCAAGATCAACATCGACGATCTGATCACCCATAAGATGCCGCTCGACGAGATCAACACTGCCTTCGACCTGATGCATGAAGGCAAGTCGATCCGCTCGGTCATCATCTATTGATCAAGGAGCGGATCGTTGAGTTTCGAGGTCGTCTCGCAATCGCGCTGCCTTAACGGCACGCAGTTCGTCTATTGCCATGCCTCACAAGAGACTGGCACGCCCATGCGCGTGGCGGTCTTCGTGCCGCCGCAGGCAAGGAACGCTAAGGTGCCGGTGGTGTGGTTTCTCTCCGGGCTCACCTGCACGGAGGAGAACTTTACCGTGAAGGCGGGCGCGCAGCGGGTGGCCTCGGAGCTCGGCCTGATGCTCATCGCTCCGGACACGAGCCCGCGCGGCGAAGGTGTGCCGGATGATCCCGAGGGAGCTTACGATTTTGGTCTCGGAGCTGGCTTCTATGTCGATGCGACGCAGGAGCCCTGGGTACGAAACTACCGCATGCGCTCCTATCTGGAGCGCGAGCTGCCGGCTCTCATCGCCGAGAACCTGCCCGCCGACATGAGCCGCCAGGGCATCACCGGCCATTCCATGGGTGGCCACGGAGCGCTCACGATTGCGAAGCGCAATCCCGGTCGCTTCAAGGCCGTTTCCGCCTTCGCACCCATTGCCTCGCCCGTGAATTGTCCTTGGGGCGAGAAAGCACTGTCGAACTATATCGGGGCTGATCGCTTCGCCTGGCGCGAATACGATGCCTGCGCATTAATCGAAGGCGGCGCATGTGTGCCTGATCTGCTGGTCGATCAGGGTACGGCCGATAGTTTTCTCGACAATCAGCTGAAGCCGCAACTGTTGCAGGAGGCCTGCGCCAAGGCTGGCCAGCCTTTAACCCTGCGGATGCAGGAAGGCTACGATCATTCCTACTTCTTCATCGCGACCTTCATCGAGGATCATCTGCGCTGGCATGCCGAGCGGCTTAGTTTGTAACAAGCCGTTTTCAGGCCCTGTCGAACAGCTCCGGATGCCGGAGTTGCAAGGCCTGGATCAGGGCCAGGGTCTTCATGTCGGCAATGGAGCCCTGATTCAGGAGGCCGACAAGCTCGTCGACGCTGATTTCCAGCACCTCGATTTCCTCGTGCTCCTCGGTGAGCCCGCCACCTTCGCCGACCCGGTCATCGCCGGTATAGGGCGCCAGGAACAGATGCAGGCGCTCTGTCGTCATGCCTGGGGCTGACCAAGCCATTCCCGCCGGCTCCAGCTTGGCAATGCGGAGGCCCGCTTCCTCCATGGTCTCACGCTTGGCGCAGGCTTCAGGCTCGTCTCCATCAAGCAGGCCCGCCACGGCTTCCAGGAGGTCCGCGTGACCCTCCACATGCATGACGGGCGCGCGGAACTGCCGGATCAGGATGACTGTCCGCCGCTCCAGATCGTAGGGAAGCACGGCGGCAGCATCGGTGCTGTTCAGAACCTCCCGCGACATGATTCGGCCATCCGGCATCTGGACCGTGATCTTGAGGAGCTTGCGCCACCCCTCATAGAGAGTTTCGACCTGTTTGATCCGGTAGCCTGCCACGTCCCGCTCTCTCCTGTTCGACGTTCCAAAGCTTAAGACAACCCGCGAAACGCTCAAGTTATTCCGCAGGTTTCTTTGAAGCAGAGTAGCGGGTTCGTGCGTTAAGGGCAGGCAATGGTGGAGGAGAGTTGCGTGCATGAGGATCTGGTAGCCGCCATCCGGAAACGACAGGCCATTCTGTTCGCCGGCGCCGGGGTCTCCATGACGGTCGGCCTGCCCTCATGGAGCACTCTGATCGAACACATTGCCGATGAGCTGGAGATCGATCTGTCGGAATTCCGAGGAGCCGAACTCAACCATCTGACGCTTGCGGAATATTATCGCATCAAACAGGGCAGCATCGGCCCGCTGCGCAGCTGGATGGACCGGAACTGGAGCATTCCGGAGGAAGCCCTGCAATGCTCGCGCGTCCACGAGATCATCTGCAAGCTCGACTTCCCGATCATCTACACCACGAACTTCGATCGCAACCTGGAGACCTCGTTCGAGCTGCAGGGCAAGGAATACGTGAAGATCGTCAATGCCAAGGACATCGCCCGGATCCGCTCGGGCATTCCGCAGATCGTGAAGTACCATGGCGATTTCGACGATGACGGGTCCATCGTCATCGCGGAGACCGACTATCTCGAACGTCTCTCCTTCGAGTCGCCCCTCGACATCAAGTTCCGCTCGGACGCGCTCGGCAAGACCATCTTGTTCATCGGCTACAGCATGAGGGATCTCAACATCCGCTTCCTGCTGCACAGGCTTTGGAAAACCTGGGCTGATTCCGGATACGAGCGGGACAGGCCGCAATCCTATGTGTTCGTGCTGCGTCCGAACCCTGTCGAGCAGGCGGTTCTGGAGCAATGGGGCCTGCAGGTCCTGACGGAGAAGGACTGCCCACCAGAGCAGGCGCTTGAGAGATTTCTTGCCAAGTTGAGCGAAGCCGTTGAACGGGGGGAGGACAGTGGCTGATTTTGCATCGGCACGGCCTTGTGCCAATGTGGCGCCTTTCTCATTTCCAAGATGACTTCATGGCCGCCTCAACCAAACGCCGTCTTTCCCTTCGCGATGTTCTGACCGACGGACGCATCGCGCTCATGCTGCCGCTGGGCTTCTCCTCGGGGCTCCCCTTCCTGCTCGTCTTCAGCACCCTGTCAACCTGGCTCAGGGAGGCCGGCATCTCGCTAACGATCATCGGCATGCTGAGCTGGGTGGCGCTGGCCTATTCCCTGAAATTCCTCTGGGCTCCCATCGTCGACCGCTATGACGTTCCGGGCCTCTCCCGCCTGCTCGGCCGCCGCCGCGGCTGGATGGCCCTGTCGCAGTTCGGCGTCATGGCCGGCCTGATCGGCATGGCCCTCACGGGCCCCCAGATAAGCATGCCGCTCACGATCGCGGCGGCCGTGCTGATCGCCTTCTCGTCGGCGACCCAGGATGTGGTGATCGACGGCTGGCGCATCGATGCGGCGCCGACGGAACGCCAGGGCATGATGGCGGCAAGCCTTCTGCTGGGCTATCGCCTCGCCCTCATCTGCGCCGGCGCCGGTGCGCTCTACATCGCCCAGTTCGCGAGCTGGCCCAGCGCTTATTTCGCCATGACAGCGCTCATGGGCGTCGGTCTCGTGGGCACATTGCTCGCCCCGCGCATCGACGAAGGGCCGGCACGCAAACACCTTCCCTTTGTCCAGGCGATCATCGAGCCGCTGACCGATCTGTTCCGGCGCAAGGGCATGATGCTGATCCCGATCCTGGCGCTCATCGCCTGCTACCGCCTGCCCGATTTCGTTGCCGGGATCATGGCGAACCCGCTCTATATCGACCTCGGCTTCTCCAAGGCCGACATCGCCAATGTATCGAAGCTCTACGGCGTCTGGATCGGCATCATCGGTGCCTTCGGCGGCGGCCTCGCGCTGACCCGTCTTGGCCTGTGGTGGACCCTACTCATCGGCGCGTCCATCGCCGCCGGCTCCAACCTGATGTTCTCCTGGCTTGCCGCCGGCAACGCCACGATCATGGGCCTGACGCTCACGATCAGCGTCGACAATTTCGCGCAAGGCTTCGCGGGCGCAGCGCTCGTCGCCTACATGTCGGGCCTCACCTCGCCGGGCTTCGCCGCGACGCAGTACGCCCTTCTGAGCTCGCTTTACGCTCTGCCCGGCAAACTCATCGGCGGCGCCTCGGGCGCGGTGGTGGATGCCTTCGGCTATCCCCTGCTCTTCACCGGCACCGCCGCCATCGGCATCCCGCTGGTCTTCCTGTGCCTCATCGTGCGGCGGGATACGATGAAGACGGTCGAGGAGAAAGAGGAAGCGGCCGAGATGACCGGAACGCCGGTCGGTGCCGGATCGAGGGCATAAATTCAAACGTCATCCCGGACAGAGCGAAGCGAAGATCCGGGATCGTAGGATAAGTAAAGCACTGTCATCCCGGGGCCGCGCGGCGGAGCCCGGGATCCATAACCACGATCTTCGATCGGTTCGGCACCGTCAGCGGATATGGATCCCCGCCTTCGCGGGGATGACACTGGTGGTTTAGGCGCCACATCCTGCACACGATCCCGGATCGGCTTTCACCGTCCGGGATGACGCTATTCAAGGGGCGATCAGACCCACCCGCCATCCACAAGGTAAGTCTGCGCGGACATGGCGCTGGAATCGTCCGAGCCGAGGAAAAGCGTGAAATTGGCGATGTCCTGCGGCACGAGCTTGCGCTTCACGCATTGGCGCTTGAGCAGTTCCTTCTCGCCTTCCGGCGTGAGCCAGAGGTCGATCTGGCGCTGGGTCATGATCCAGCCAGGAACGAGACAATTGACGCGGATGTTCTTCGGTCCGAGCTCGCGCGCCAATGCGCGGGTGAGACCGACGGCGGCGGATTTCGCGGTCTTGTAAGCCGCGAAAGAATCGTCGCTCACCATGTAGCTCGTCGAGCCCATATTGATGATCGAGCCGCCGCCCGCCTTCTCCATGTCCGGCAGCACGGCTTGGGCGGCGAAGAACTGATGATCGAGATTGGTGGCGAAGCGCTCCCGCCAATATTCCGGCGTCACCTGATCGATGGTGTGGCGATCGTCACGCGCGGCGTTGTTGACGAGAATCGTGATCGGCCCGACCGCATCGCTGGCGCGCCGGATGGCTGCCTGAAAAGCCGGGATATCGCGCACGTCGCTATGCTCGAAATGCACGCGCTCGCCGAGTTCCTTCGCCAGAGCCTGCCCCGCTTCAGCATTGTAGTCGAGGATGGCGACCTTGCTGCCCTGCGCGTGGAACGAACGTGCGATGCTCTCGCCGATACCACTCGCGCCACCGGTAATGAGAACAGCCTTGTCCTTCAGGGAGCCGTAAATCGTCTGGGTCATCAATCTTCACCTTATTCCAATGAACGTGCTGTCATCCCGGGACTGCATAGCAGAACCCGGGATTGCTTGACGAGGTTGGCACCTTAATTCTGCGACCTGTCCCGGACCTCCGCTCACGCTTCGCCCGGAATGACGCGAACGGAATCAGATCGCACCCGGTCCTGGCGTAGCTCCGGGCGGGCATTTGCCGAGGATGATCATGCCGAGCACCTCGTCCTGCGTGACGTCCTGCACATTGGCCGAGCCGACGAGCTTGCCGTTCTTCATCACGCTGACGCGGTCGGCGAGGCCGAAGACATCGTGGATGTCGTGACTGATGAGGAAGATACCGATCCCTTCCTTTTTCAGCTGCAGCACAAGATCGGCCACCTGCTGCGTCTCGGCGGGACCGAGCGCCGCTGTCGGCTCATCCATGATCAGCACGCGGGCATTGAAGTAGATCGCGCGCGCAATCGCAACCGATTGGCGCTGACCGCCGGAGAGCGCTTTCACAGGCTCCTTGAAGCGGCGGAAATGCGGATTGAGACGCGCCATGACCTTGCGCGTCTCGGCCTCCATCGTCGCATCATCGAGGGTGCCATAGGGCGTGAGGACTTCCCGTCCAAGGAAGATATTTCCTGCTGCGTCGATGTTATCGGCGAGCGCGAGCGTCTGATAGATCGTCTCGATGCCGTAGCGCTTGGCATCGCGTGGCGTCGAGATGTCGGCATGCTCGCCATTCACGTAGATCTCGCCCGCATCCGCCTTGTAGGCGCCGGAGAGGATCTTGATCAGCGTCGACTTGCCGGCGCCGTTATGGCCGAGCAGGCCCACCACCTCGCCGGGGCGCAGATCGACGGAGACGCCGTCGACAGCTTTGATGCCACCGAAAGCGATGGAGATGTTGCGCATCTCGACAAGAGGCGCCGTTCCATTCGTATGCATGATGCGCGTCCCTTACTTGATGCGACGGCGATAGAGACTATCGACCCACACCGCCAGCACGAGAACCGCGCCAACGACGATGTTCTGCAGCGGTGTGTCGACACCGAGCAGCACCATGCCCGACTGCAGCGACTGCATGACGAGCGCGCCGAGCATGGCGCCAGCGATGGTGCCGATGCCGCCGGCGAGCGACGTGCCGCCGATCACAGCAGACGCGATCACGTAAAGCTCGTCGAGGGTGCCGGCTGCGTTCGTTGCAGCATTGAGACGTGCGGTCGAGATGCAGGCGGAGATGCCGCAGAGCAGGCCCATCAGGCCGAACACCTTCATCAGCGTCCAGCGGGTGTTGATACCCGACAATTCCGCCGCTTCCGGATTGCCGCCGATGGCGAAGACATAACGGCCGAAGCGCCGGCGAGTCGCAATGAAGGTCATCACCAGACCAACGACGACCGCGATCAGCACCGGCAGTGCGACACCGTGCGGAATGAACAATCCGCCTTCGGGCCACGCAATGCCGTTCGCTTCGGCCCAGCGGCGCGCCGTACCGGCGGGCAGCGGATAGGCATTGGCAATGGCGGCGGCTCCGAGCACGGCGACGCAGGCGATACCGGCAATCACCGCATCCGCCCAACCGGGACGCACCGGGAAGCCGAAACTCAGGCGGCGGCGGCGGGCAAGGCCCAAAGCCACGATGATGCCGCCGCAGGCAATCGCGGCAATGATCCAGGTGGCGGTCGCGCCGAGCGCACCTTCCACACCGCCGCCGAAAGCCTTGAAGCGGGTATCCATGGGCGCGATGGTCTGGCCGGTCGTGACCCACCAGGCCGCGCCGCGCCACACGAGCAGGCCGCCGAGCGTGACGATGAAGGAGGGAATGCCGAGATAGGCGATGAGCCAGCCCTGGAAAAGGCCGATCGATCCGCCGACGATAAGCGCGATCAGCACGGCGAGCGGTGCGGTGAGCCAATGTTCCAGCCCGAGATAGGCCGGCAGCCACTGCACCTGCGCGACGCCGATGATCATGCCGACGACGCCGAGGATCGCGCCGACGGAGAGATCGATGTTGCGCGTGACGATGACGAGCACCATGCCGGTCGCCATGACCGCCACGGAGGCGGTTTGAACCGACAGGTTCCAGAGATTGCGCGGGGTAAGAAAAACGCCGCCGGAGAGAATGTCGAAGCCGATCCAGATCACGGCGAGCGCCGCCAGCATGCCGAGCATGCGGACATCGATCTCGAGTTTCGACAGGAGCGAGCCGGAAGCGGTGCTCGGCGGGGCAGTCGTGGCAACAGGTGCAGTCATGACGTCACGCTGAAAGGCGAATGAAAAGTCTCATGAAAAATGTCATCCCCGGCCAAAGCGTCAGCGGAGGGGAAGGATCCATTACGCAGAGCGTCGAATGGATCCCTCCCCTCGCCAAAAGGCTAGCCGGGGACGACAAGGAGCAAGCCCCGATCAGTTGCAGGCCTTCACGGTGCCCGCCTTCACGCCCTGGCAGACCACGTCCTTGGTGACCCAGCCGGCATTGATGACCACGTCGAGATTATCCTTCGTGATCGCAACGGGCGTGAGGAAGAGAGCGGTCATGTTCTGCTTCTTCGGACCGAGGTTCCAGGGCTTTGCACCCTGGATCTCGGTGAGCTTCTTGCCGCCCGCGAGCTGCACGGCGATCTCTGCTGCGTTGCGGCCGAGTTCGCGGGCATCCTTGAACACCGTGACGGTCTGCGTGCCAAGCGCCACGCGGTTCAGAGCCGCCTTGTCGGCGTCCTGACCGGAGACCGGCACGGAACCGGCGAGGCCCTGCGCTGCAAGAGCAGCAATCGCGCCGCCCGCGGTGCCGTCATTGGCGGCGATCACCGCATCGATCTTGTTGTTGTTCTTGGTGAGGAATTGCTCCATGTTCCGCTGCGCATTGGCGGGGAGCCAGCCATCCGTATAGGCCTCGCCGACATTCTTGATCTTGCCGGAATCGATCGCACTCTTAAGCACTTCCATCGAGCCCTGGAACAGGAAGTTGGCGTTCGGATCGGCGCCCGAGCCCTTGACGAAGGCATAATTGCCCTCGGGCTTCACTTTCAGCACGTCGCGGGCCTGAAGGCGGCCGACCTCGACATTGTCGAAGGTGAGATAGAAGACCTGCGGAATTTCGATGAGGCGGTCATAGCCGACGACCGGAATGCCTTCTGCGACCGCCTTCTCGACGGCCGGGCGCACCGCATCCGCGTCCTGCGCCAGCACGATCAGCGCCTTGGCGCCGCGGGAGATGAGGCTCTCGATATCGGTGAGCTGCTTGGACGGCGAGGATTGCGCATCCGCCGACACATAGGTGCCACCGGCTTTCTCGACGGCGGCCTTGATAGCGGCCTCATCGGTCTTCCAGCGTTCTTCCTGGAAGTTCGACCAGCTGACGCCGACGACCGGACCCTTCTGGGCGAAGGCGGCGGTGGCGGACAGAGCCAGAGCGGCAAGACTGATCAGTGCGTGTTTCTTCGATAGCATCGGCTTCCTCCTGGACCTTGCGTTCCCTTTACAAGTCCCTTGCTCATGACAGGCTGTCGGTCCGAGGCGGATCGACGATATGGCTCGCTCTGCCATGCTTTATATTTCGAGCGCGGAAATAATTATCTCAGCCGTTCCTGGCTTCAAGCACCTTCAGGCTTATATTTTCGTCTGATACCCATCTAACTTGGAATTGTTTTATTCATAAACCGAACAAATGAACGCGATGACCATGCTTTCCCTCTCTCCTCGTGAAACGGCCCGGCGGCGCCTGCTCGATGCTCTGCGTCGGGAAGGCCCCATGGCGCGGGTGGAGATCGGCCAGCATCTCGGCATGAGCCCGGCGAGTGTCTCCGACCTGACGGCCAGCCTCCTCGATGAGGGCATCCTGGTCGCGGAAGAGACGACGGACCCGGCCTCGGGCCTGATTCGCGGGCGGCCCAAGACGCGCCTTTACTTTGCGGAAACCCTGGGATCGGTGATCGGCGTCTGGACCGGCTTCAACCGCATCGAGCTGCGGCTGGTGGACAGTGCGGGACGCAACCGGGCGAGCCGGCACATCGAACGTCCCTTGCGCAATCTCGGGGCGGAAGAACTGATGAATGTGCTGGCGGAGACGATCACCGTCTTCGCCGAGGAGACCGGCGCACACAACGTGAAGGCCGTAGGCCTCGCCTGCCAGGGCTATGTGGACACGCGGGACGGCATCGTCGCCTGGAGCCCAGTGCTCGGCACCCGCGACCTGCCGCTGGCTTCGGGCCTCGGCGAGCGCCTCGGCAAGCCCGTTCTGATCGAGAACGATGCCAGCGCCATGGCCTTCGCCATCACGCAGCGGAACTCCGATCTGCGATCGGGACGCACGGCCTGCCTGATGATCGGCGACGGTGTCGGCCTCGGCTTTCTCATCCAGGGCGAGCTCTATCGCGGCGCGCGTTTCGGGGGCAGCGAGTTCGGCCATGTGCGCCTGCGCCGAAGCGGTCCGCAATGCCGCTGCGGCGGGCGCGGCTGCATCGAGGCTTATCTCGCCGATTACGCGCTCCACCGGGACGCCCAGCTCATCGATCATCGCCCCGCCCCGACCCTGCTGCTGCCGAGCGAGGGCGCCATGGGCTCCATCGTCGAGCAGGCCCGCGCGGGCGATCCCGCCCTCCTCAATCTCTTCCAGGCCGCCGGCGAAGTGTTGGGCGATGCGGTCGGCATCCTGATCCAGACGCTGGAGCCCGACCACATCGTCATCTGCGGTCCCGGCACCCGCGCCATGGACCTGCTGCGCCCCTCCTTCGAGGCCGCGCTGGAGTCGCAGACCATTCCGGAACTGCGGGCGCTCGCTGCCATCCACGTGATGGAATCCTCCATGGACCTTCTGACCGAAGGCGTGGTGATGCAGGCCCTGCGCGAACTCGACCTCGACCTCGCGCGCCTGAGGGCTGCCTGAGGCTCATCCCAAAAGAAAGTGCCGCCACAGCCTTCGCCGGGCGGCACATCTCGCTCAAGTCTCTGCGTGGTCGACTCAGATCACGTAGAAGTCGTGGTAATAGAGCTTGGTCTTGTTGGAGATCGTGGCGATCTTCACCTGCGCCTTCGAGCCGGTGCCGTCCTGGTCGTAGTAGAGCGCGCCGGTCTTCTTGTCGTAGACGATGCGATCCTCGCGATCCTGCGCCTTCTTGCCCTCGACGAACATGTCGGACTTGAACTTCTTCGGCTTGGAGAGCGAGCCCGAACCCAACTTGGTGAAATACTTGTTGTCGAGATAGAAGCTGTCATCCGAAGACCTGAAGTCGTAGATCCGATCTACGTTCGTGCTCTTGTTCAGGCGTGTGTCGAACACGAACACGTCCTTGCCCGAACTGCCATACAGCTTGTCGTTGCCGGTCCCGCCGAAGATACGGTCGTTGCCGAACTCGCCATAGAGAGTGTCATTGCCGTTGCTGCCGTAGATCGTGTCGTTGCCGGCTTCGCCACGGAGCGTATCCGCCCGTGACGTGCCGCGGAGCGTGAACGGCGTCGTCTCGTCTGTGTAGTTGGTCACGGTGATGTTCACCGTCAGGCTCGTGACACCGCCATAGGGATCGCTGGCCAGGATCGTCACCTGCTGCACGGGCCTCGTCTCGAAGTCGAGCGGCCCGGTCACCACCAGGCTGTTGCCGATGATGCCGAAGGACCCGCTCGAGCCCGGCGCCAGGCTGTAGGTGATCCTGTCCCCGTCGAGATCCGTGGCCGCCAGCGTGCCCACCACCGCGTTCCCGGGGGCGTTTTCGGCGATGACGGCGTTCGACAGCAACAGCCCCGTGGGGGCGGCGTTGACGAACTCCGTCCCATCAGCGAACTGCAGCTGTCGCACATCCTTGAGCAGATCGGTGCCATCCGGGCCAGTGACCGTGGTCGTGCCGTCAGCATTGCGGGTGATCATCGACTGCGCACGGCTGCCCGAGAACACCGCCGTGTTGAGGCCGGAACCTCCGTCCAGCGTGTCGTTGCCAGCTCTGCCCATCAGGATGTCATTGCCATCTCCGCCCAGGATATGGTTGGCGGAGATATCGCCATACAATGTGTCGCCAGAGCTGGAGCCGATCAGGCCGTCGATCTCATCGTAAATATCACCTTCCGCATCGCCGGTTCCGGCGACACTGGCAAAACCAACCGGTGCGAGGTTCGCTGCATTGGTCAGGTCCGCGACTACAGCTGCACCGGCATTGGCATAGCTGGCATAGTCAGCGCCTCCCTGTACTCCAACGAGACGATCACCTCCGTCGCCACCCTCCAATGTATCGGAACCACCGCCATTCCCGCGGAGAATGTCGGCCCCAGCGCCGCCGATCAGCACATTATTGTTCGCATTACCTATGAGGAGGTCATGATCTGCAGAACCTATCAATCCTTCGATCGAGTCGTAGGTATCGCCCGCTGCGTCGCCCTCATTACTATCGGGATTCTCGAGTGAAGCCTCGACCCCGATTGTGGCGTCCTGGTAGGAGGCATAGTCGAAGCGATCACCTCCGTTCAGCGTATCGGCTCCGACGCCGCCCACCAGCGTGTCGCTGCCGCCCTGGCCCCAGATCAGGTCGTCGCCGCCCCGGCCCTTAATCAGATCGTTTCCGTCGTTGCCGGCAATCCAGTTGTATGTCTCGGTGCCCGTCAGGATGTCCGAATGTTCGGAGCCGACCAGGTTCTCGATGCTGTCGTAACTGTCTCCCTCAGCGTCGCCGGCGTTGTCGTTGGCATCCTCAGGCCTCAGGCTGGCGGTCACTCCGGCTGTGGCACCCTGATAGGAGGCCGTATCCCCGACATTGGCTCGGGCCTTGGTGTCGGACGGCGACAAGTTGTCGAAACCGCCGCTCAAAATATCTCTACCGGCTCCGCCGTACAGCCAGTCATCCCCGTCTGCGCCCTGGAGATGATCGTTTCCGGTGCCACCATTCAGCGTATCATTGCCGCCCATACCAGACAGCTGGGTTCCCCCGTCACGCCCGGTCAGCACGTCATTGAGGCTTGAGCCGCGCATACCCTGGATGTTGACGTAGGTATCGCCAAGGGCCTCACCTGTATTTCCCACTGAGCCCTTGAGGTTGGCGGTCACACCCGCCACGGCATCAACGTAATCGGCCCAATTGAATCCGGCTCCGCCATCGAGGCGATCCGCACCGGCGCCGCCGTTGAGGAAATCGTCTCCGGTGCCGCCATAGAGCGAGTCGTTGCCGGCCTTCCCATTCAGGGTATCGACCTGGCCCACGATATCCGTTCCGACATAGATGTCGTTGTGAGAGGTTCCGTTCACCGTGACGGCGATTTCGCGAGCGTCGATGGTCTGATTACGGATCACGCCATTGCCATCGGTTCCGTCATCCCAAACAATCGAGATGCGCCCGTCGGGAAGCTCCGTGACCGAGGTGATCCCACCTTGGTCTCCTTTTTGAAGAGCACCGTCATTAATCAGCTTGGGCCCGACGATTGTTCCATCGGCCTTGACCAGTTGCAGATAAATATCGCCGTTGTCGTTCCCGACCCAATCCTCATAGATGACGGCGTATCCGCCTGCGAAACCACCTTTTGTCAGGGCAACGATTTCAGGAGGATATTCCGTCCATGTTCCATTTTGCTGCAAGGAGCCTGTCGCTACTTTGCCTCCATTGGCATCATAGACCTGCGTGGAAAACTTTCTTGCATTCCCCTCCTGCCAGCTGACGACAAAGCCGCCATTGGACAACGCCGTTATTTTAGGCTCATTTGCATTTTGACCGCTGGCATTCCCCGTTAGCACAGTGACTGTGTTGTTGGTCCCTACAAGGGCGACCTTGATAACGCCACTTTCTTCCCACGTGACCGCATGCCTGCCATCCGCAAGCTCCGTGACATCGGGCTGGGTGACGCCTGAACCTGTTACAATGTTGAATTGAGTGCCATCCTGCCGCTTGAAATGGATGACACCTTGCGTGTCATTGCTTGCAGCCCAGACAGCGACCCATTCGTTACCGTCCGATGCAAAGGACGGAAAGTCATTTCTGGGAAGCCCAGTGGTGGTCGGCGACGCAATGGTAAAAAGCCCACCGTCCTTCGCGCCCGTAACCGAAAACTTTTGAGCTTGGACCGTTGCATTGGCGCCGCTCCACCCAACGATAAAGCTGCCATCGTCGAGGACTGTCACCTTGGGGGCCCTCGGCGTCCCGACCGTACTTGCAAGATCCTGTCTGGCACCGACAGGATTCCCCAAGCCGTCATAAACCTGCACGCAGGTAACGCCCCTTGAATCCCAAACAACGACGTAGCCACCGTTAGGCAGGGCCGCCACAGTGCTCTCATCCGCACCATTTGGACCTGTAACCGTTTTAGGATTGCCCCACTTCTCGATCGCCATAATTCTTCTCCCTAAAATTGCCAACGCCCCGGCCTGCCCTGCAATGGAATCACGGCGACCATTGTGATGTTGTAATATGCAGTGGCGAGATTTAATGCAAGGTTATAGCTTGTAAAGGGGTGGCCTGGTGCGTTGCCGCACATGGCAAAGCTTAAGATTGACCATCAGGAGCCAGCATTCGTTACGTCATGGGAAAATAGTATTGAATTTCAAAGGCTTCTGTACCGACAGGATCTCTGCGATCCGGGTCCCGAAACCTGTCCTTGCATAATCGACGCACCCTGGCCTCAAGGGCCTGCGGGATTGGATCCGAGCGCGGACCCTTCCGCGCGATCCAAAATGGCAACGCCATAGCCATCCGCCCCCGGACTCGCTATCTCTTCCCCGTGAGCAGCCCTTCAAGCCCCCGAGACCCGATGTCCTCGTCCTCCCGTCCCGTCCAAGCCGGCGACCATGTCTTTCTCGTCGACGGCTCCTCCTTCATCTTCCGGGCCTATTTCCAGTCCATGAACCAGGACCAGAAGTACAATGCCCGCTCTTCGGACGGCATGCCGTCGGGAGCCGTACGGCTCTTCGTGTCGAAGCTCCTGCAATTCATGCGCGACGGGGCGGCGGGGTTGAAGCCGACCCATCTCGCCATCGTGCTCGACAAGTCCGAGGGCTCGTTCCGCAAGGAGCTTTACGAGGATTACAAGGGCCACCGCCCGGATGCGCCGGAGGACCTGAAGGTCCAGATGCCGATCATGCGCGAGGCGATCCGCGCCTTCGGGCTCGAGCCGGTGGAGCTTCAGCGCTACGAGGCGGACGATCTCATCGCCACCTATACCCAGCAGGCCAAGGCCCGTGGGGCGGATGTACTCATCATCTCCTCCGACAAGGACCTGATGCAGCTCGTGGGGCCGAAGGTCTGCTTCTACGATTTCGAATCGGGCTCCAAGGGCAAGCCCGGCTACCGGCCCGAGCGCAATCTCGACGAGGCCGCCGTCATCGAGAAGTGGGAGGGCATTCCGCCGGAAAAGATCGGCGACGTGCTGGCTCTCATGGGCGACACATCGGACAACGTGCCGGGCGTGCCGGGCATCGGGCTGAAGACCGCCGCGCAACTGATCAAGGAATACGGCGATCTCGAAACGCTGCTGGAGCGCGCGCCCGAGATCAAGCAGCCGAAGCGCCGCGAGACGCTCATCAACAATGCGGAAGCCGCGCGCCTGTCGAAGAAGCTCGTGACGCTCGATTGCGAGGCGCCGGTGCCGGTGCCGCTCGACGATCTGCGCCTGCCCGAGCCCGATGCCAAGACGCTGATCGGCTTTTTGAAAGCCATGGAGTTCAACACGCTCACCCGGCGCGTGGCGGAGCTCTACGATGCCGATCCGGCCGCGATCGCGCCGGATCAACGCCTCATGCCCGGCGGCGAGGCGATCCGCTGGACCGGCAACGGCACCGGCGTAACGGCGCCCACCGACGATGCCGTGCCCTTCTTCGGAAAGGTCGATACCACGGCGGGCGAGGTCGATCCCTTCGCCGGTCTCGACCTGCCGGAGACCAGCACCTTGCGCAAACCTGTCGAGGGTCTCGGCACGCCCTCGCAGCTTGCGGGAAAGCGCGTGACGGAAGCCTCATCCGCTCCCTTCGACGTCACCGCTTACGAGACCGTCACAAGCCTGGAGCGCCTGAAGGAATGGGTCGCTCTGGCGCGCGAGCAGGGCTATGTCGCGGTCGATACGGAAACGAGCGATCTCGATGCGAACCGCGCCGATCTCGTCGGTTTCTCGCTCTCGGTTGAGGCCGGCAAGGCCTGTTACGTGCCGCTGCAGCACCGCGATGAATCGGATCTCTTCGGCGGCGGCCTCGTGAAGGGTCAGATCCCGATCACCGATGCGCTGGACGCCATCCGCCCGCTTCTCGAAGATCCATCGGTTCTCAAGATCGGGCAGAACCTGAAATACGACTGGGTCGTGTTGAAGCGCCACAACATCGACGTACGCCCGTTCGACGACACGATGCTGATCTCCTACGTGCTCGATGCCGGCAAGGGCTCGCACGGCATGGACGAGCTCTCGCGCCGCCATCTCGGCCACTCGCCGATCAGCTTCTCGGAGGTCGCGGGCACGGGCCGGAACAAGGTGACCTTCGACAAAGTCGAGATTTCGAAGGCCACCGCCTATGCGGCGGAAGATGCGGACGTGACCTTGCGCCTGTGGCAGGTGCTGAAGCCGCGGCTTGTCTCCGAGCACCGCGCCACGGTCTATGAGACGCTCGAGCGCCCCATGGTCGATACGCTGGCCCGTATGGAGATGCGCGGCATCATGGTCGACCGGCAGATCCTCAGCCGTCTCTCGGGTGATTTCGCGCAGACGCTGGCGCGGCTCGAGGACGAGATCCACGAGATGGCGGGAGAAAAATTCGCGCTCGGCTCGCCGAAGCAGATCGGCGACATTCTCTTCGGCAAGATGGGTCTGCCCGGCGCGAAGAAGACACCGTCCGGTCAATGGGCCACGCCCGCAACCCTCCTCGATGAACTGGCGCAGGCCGGCCACGAGCTGCCCGCAAAAATTCTCGAATGGCGGCAGCTCTCCAAGCTGAAATCGACCTATACCGATACGCTGCAGGAGCACTTGCATCCCGAGACCAAGCGGGTGCACACGTCGTTCGCGCTGGCAGCGACGACGACGGGACGTCTCTCGTCGTCCGATCCGAACCTGCAGAACATTCCGATCCGAACGGAAGCCGGCCGCAAGATCCGCCGCGCCTTCATCGCGCCGGAAGGCCACAAGATCATCTCGGCCGATTACAGCCAGATCGAGCTGCGCATCCTGGCGCATATCGCCGACATTCCGCAATTGCAGGAGGCTTTCGCGGAAGGAATCGACATTCATGCGGCCACCGCCTCTGCTATGTTCGGCGTGCCGCTCGACCAGATGACGGGCGATCTGCGCCGTCAGGCGAAGACCATC
Organism: Microvirga sp. GN3; assembly: GCF_055792825.1. Lineage (NCBI taxonomy): Bacteria > Pseudomonadati > Pseudomonadota > Alphaproteobacteria > Hyphomicrobiales > Methylobacteriaceae > Microvirga > Microvirga sp. GN3. Next base: position 76,134 of record NZ_JBVVAK010000013.1, on the reverse strand, counting down.
AATTTCGGCATCATCTACGGCATCTCCGCCTTCGGCCTCGCCACACGCCTCGGCATCGGCAATGCGGAAGCCTCGGCCTTCATCAAGCAGTATTTCGAGCGCTTCCCCGGCATCCGAACCTATATCGATGAAACCAAGAAATTCTGCCGCGACAAGGGCTACGTGACGACGCTGTTCGGGCGCGTCTGCCATTATCCGCAGATCAAGTCGTCGAATCCGTCCGAACGCGCGGGCGTGGAGCGCCAGGCGATCAATGCGCCCATTCAAGGCACCGCCGCCGACATCATCCGCCGCGCCATGGTCCGCATGGAAGACGCGCTCAAAGCCCAACGCCTCTCCGCCCGCATGCTGCTGCAGGTGCACGACGAACTGGTGTTCGAGACGCCCGACGACGAGGTCGAGGCGACGCTGCCGGTGATCTCGCGCGTGATGACGGAAGCCCCGTTCCCTGCCGTGACGCTCAAAGTGCCGCTCGCCGTGGAAGCGCGGGCCGCGCAGAACTGGGACGAGGCGCATTAGGCGGGCAGATGACTGCGCAACTGTGAAGAATTCCGCTCTCAGGATCCGGTCGGCGACAGCCGACGATGCCGACACGATTTTCAGCTTCGTCGCCGGGTTGATCGACGATCATCGTCCCGGCCAAACGCCCTGGACCTCTGCCGAGCGGATCAAAGCCGATGGGTTCGGGCCTGATCCGCTGTTCGAAGCGCTCATTGCGGAACGCGGCGGAAAGGCTGTCGGCTTCGTTTCGCTCTTTCGCGGCTATGCCGGCTGGCGCGGCAAACCCATGGGTATCGTTCATGCCTTGTATGTCGTACCTGAAGCACGCCGTACGGGTGCAGCACGCGCATTGATGGCGGCCGTTGCAAGGGTTGCGCTGGAGAGGGATTGGATCCGCGTCGAACTCTTCGTCGAGGAAGAGCGACCGGCGATCCGCTTCTACGAATCCATCGGCATGCGCGACCTGCATCATCGTCATATGCGACTGGAAGGCGCGGCCCTGGAGCGTCTGGCTCACGACGCCCTTTGACATTCGAATCTGCTGCTCCACCCTCTTCAGGCGATGCATCGTTGGAAGAGAATGGACGCGCCTCATGCCTTACGAACTCTACTACTGGCCCAATATCCAGGGACGCGGCGAGTTCGTGAGGCTGGCGCTCGAAGAGGCTGGGGCTGATTATGTCGACGTGGCGCGACAGCCCAAGGGGATGGCCGCCATGATGCGGCTGATGGAGGATGCGGAGCAACCGCCTTTCGCGCCGCCCTTCCTGAAGGATGATGAGACCATCATCGGCCAGACGGCGGCGATCCTGCTTTACCTTGGTGCCCGACACGGGCTTGCCCCCAAGGATCCGGCAGGCGGGCTCTGGACGCATCAGATCCAGCTCACCATCGGCGATTTCGTCGCCGAGGCACATGACACGCATCATCCGGTCGGGGCCGGCCTCTATTACGAAGATCAGAAGGAGGAGGCGCTCCGGCGCTCGGAAGAATTCCGCGACAGCCGTATTCCGAAATTCCTGAACTGGTTCGAGACCATCCTCACCCGCAATCCTGAAGGCGGCCATCTCGTCGGCCGCGCCCTCACCTATGCCGATCTGTCCCTGTTCCAGGTCGTCGAAGGGCTGACCTACGCCTTCCCCAAGGCGACGAAGCGGGCCCTGAAGGGCGCTCCCCATGTGGCAGCCCTTCACAATGTCGTATCGGAAAGGCCGCGCATCAAGGCTTATCTCGCAAGCCCCCGGCGCATCCCCTTCAACGAGGAAGGGATTTTCCGCCGCTACCCCGAGCTGGACGGGTAAGCGCCTCGAATTGCTTGCAAAAATTCACATTGACCAGTCACCGGGCAGTCTTTGCCTTTCATAAGACTGTCATCTCCGGCCCGTAGGACTTGCACATCTTAACAATACATCGTTTCATGGCTAAATGCTTTCACGCGGAAGCCGGAAAAGCGAACGAAGCGCGAGGACCTATCATGGCTAATGTCTGGATCAACGAGTTTCACTACGATAATAGTGCCGCAAATGACCCGAACGAATTTATCGAAATTGCAGGCTTTGTGGGCACCAATCTGAATGGTTGGAAGATTCAGCTCTACAATGGCAGCAATGGTCAAGTTTACCATACGTTCGACCTGACTGGTACGATCCAAGGACCGTCTGAAAGCGCTTTTGGTTTCATCGGTATCGACCCACCCAGCACGAATTTCATTCAGAACGGCGGACCCGACGGAATCGCATTGATCGACGCGGCCGGAAACGTCGTCGAGTTTTTGAGTTATGAGGGAGCTTTTAAAGCCACTGACGGCGCTGCAGCTGGAATGGACAGCACAAATATCGGAGCTTTCGAAAATGGCGGCGGCTCGTCCACAGGGTCGCTCCAGCGCCAGGGAGTTGGCTATGACTCGGAGGATTTCGATTTATGGACCGCTTTTAGCGCTGTCGGTACGGCGACAAAAGGCGGTGTGAATACCGGCCAAACATTTGAGCTTCCAGCAGGCCAAAGTCTTAGAATTTCAGCTGATACGGCCATCACCGAAGGCAGCGACGGTACGACAACGGTTACATTCACAGTTACGCGCTTCAACCCGGGTGAAGACGTTACATTCGACTGGAGCTTGGCAGGCCTTGGTCAAGATGGTTGGGCATCAACTGACGATTTCACAGGGCCTACCAGCGGAAGCTTTACCTTTACGGGAACCCGAACCACCTACGACATTACCGTTACGGTTAGTACTGACAAGCTATACGAATTGAACGAGCGATTCTCTGTTGTTCTGTCAAATGTCACCCCCGGCGTGACAGTCATACAGTCGTCCGCGACCACGACGATCATGAACGATGATCCAGTGCGGATTTACGATATTCAGGGCTCTGGCCTGACGGCTGCAAGAAATAACCAAGTGGTCATGACTACTGGTATCATCACCGGCATCTAGATGATTGGCGAGAGCCGAGGTTTCTATATCCAGGATGCAACAGGTGACGGCAATACGGCGACTTCCGACGGCATCTTTGTGTTCATGGGATCCGATTGGATACCAAACTTCGAGGTGGGAGACGAAGTTTTCGTTAATGGCAAGGTCACTGAATTTAATGGCCTGACACAAATCACTAAAGTCAGCGATACAATTCCTGTTACCGTCAGTCTCATCGACAGAGGCAACGCGCTTCCTGAGGCCGTTCTGATTGGGCCTAACGGCATAACGCCCCCGACCGATACAGTTGCAAATGCAATCGCGTTCTACGAAGCTCTGGAAGGCATGCGCGTAACGGTCGAGCCGACACGGGTCGTCGGCGCACCTAACAACTTCGGCGAGGTCTATACGGTTATCGAAGGAGCATACGACTCCGATAGCCTCAATGACCGTGGCGGGCTCTCGATATCAGAGGAAGGCGACTTCAATCCGGAGCGGATTCAGTTCGATAATATCCGCGATTCGCTCAACATGCCGATGGTCGATGTCGGTGCCCGGCTGGGTGCACAGACCGGTATCATGTCCTACGGCTTCAGCAACTATGAGGTCTTGATCAGCACTACGCCTGTCGTAACACAAACCTCGAACCTTCAACCGGAGGTCACCAGCGTCACAAGGCCTAACGAGTTTTTCCTTACCTTTGGTAACTACAACGTAGAGAATCTCGACATCAACGATGATGACGGCGACGCCGATATCGATGGAGGCCAGTTCGCTGCCGTCGCCAACCAAATCGTCAACAACCTGGGTGCGCCGGCTGTGCTGGCCCTTCAGGAGGTCCAGGACGACTCCGGCTCCGTCGACAATGGCGTGACATCTTCCCACAAAACTCTGCAGAAGCTGGTGGACTACATCAAGGCCGCAGGCGGCCCAGAGTACAAGTTCGCCTATCTGGAGCCCGTGAACAATAAAGATGGCGGACAAACCGGTGGTAATATCCGTCAAGCCTTCCATTATAACGATGATGTGGTGGATTTCGTCGCGGGATCATTAAAACGCATCGTCGACGATCAGCCTACAGTCGATGGCGACGCATTCGAGGCCAGCCGCAAGCCACTGGTCGCACAATTCGATTTTCAGGGCGAGCGCTACACCTTCATCAATAACCATTTGAACTCCAAGAGCGGTGACGGCGGAATCTTTGGCACGACTCAACCCCCTGTTCTTAGAAGCCAAGCCCAGCGTATCGAGCAGGCGAAGATCATCAATGCCTATGTAGATGAGCTTCTGGAAAATCCTCTTACACAAAATGTCGTCGTTCTCGGCGACCTCAACGACTTTTCCTGGAGCAACCCGCTCAAGACTCTCGACGGCACCATCAACAGCGGCCAGCAGGTGCTCTGGAACATGGCCGAGGACTTCATCGCTGACCCGCGCAACCGCACCGATTACATCTACGAAGGCAATTCCCAGTCTCTCGACCACATTTATGTCTCGGCCGCCCTGCGAGCCCGCATGGAGGCCTTCGACATCGTGCGCATCAACTCCGAGTTCGACGCCAACCAGCAGGTGAGCGACCACGATGCGCTCGTGGCGCGCTCGACCTTCAAGGTCACGCGCGCGACGATCAACAATCCCAATATCGGTGGCGATGGCGGCAGCAATGCGCTGATCGGCACCGGAAGCGCCAACGTGCTGCTTGGCGGTGCCGGGCGCGATTACCTGGAAGGCAATGCCGGCGACGACATCCTGCTCGGCGGCGAAGGCGCGGATGGTCTCTATGGCGGCGAGGGCATCGACTATGTCTCCTATGTCGGCGCGACTTCGGGCGTGACGGCCAGCCTCGACGCCCCTCTCGTCAATACCGGCGAGGCTGCAGGCGACACCTATAATTCCATCGAGAACATGCGGGGCTCGGCCTTTACCGACGTGCTCATCGGCAATATGGCCAGCAACCTCATCGATGGCGATGCCGGTGCCGACACTCTTCAGGGCAACGGCGGCAATGATACCTATATCGTCGACAACGCTCTCGATAGAATTATCGAGGCTATGGGTGCCGGCACTGATACTGTTCGGACCAGCATCAGCTTCACGCTGACCGCCAATATGGAAGTGGAAGTGCTCACGACCACCGGCAGCGGATCGATCGATCTGACGGGCAATGCCTTCGTCAACACGATCACCGGCACGGCGGCGGGCAACGTCATCAATGGCGGCGCTGGCGCCGACCGCATGGCCGGGCGGGAAGGAGACGACACTTACATCGTCGACAATGCAGACGATGTGGTGACCGAGGTCGCGGGAGGCGGTTCGGATACAATTCAGACCTTCGTCAGCTTCGCGCTCGGCTCGACCACCGATATCGAGCGGCTGAACGCCACCGGTGCCGCAAATGTCTCTCTCACAGGCAATGCCGTGATCAACACGATCACCGGCAACACCGGCGCCAACAAGATCTATGGCGGCCTCGGCAACGATATCCTGCGCGGGGGATCCGGCAAGGACACCTTCGTGTTCGACACCAAAGCGAACAACAGCACGAATGTGGACAGGATCTTCGACTTCAGCGTGCGGGATGACAGCATCTACCTGGACAACAAGGTCTTCACCAAGCTCGGCTCCGGCTCGGCCTCGAAGCCGAAGAAGTTCACCTCCGACATGTTCATCAAGGGCGCCAAGGCGCAGGACCGGGAGGACCGGATCGTCTACGACAACAAAACGGGCGCGCTCTATTACGATCAGGACGGTACCGGCGCCAAGGCCCAGGTGAAGATCGGCACGCTCAACAAGAGCCTCAGCCTCTCCCACAGCGACTTCTTCGTGATCTGATCGACATACCTATCATGACTTCAGCGAAAGGCCCCTGCTCATACAGGGGCCTTTCGTCTGCTCGAGCATCGGACCCAAAAGTGGATCTGTACTTTTGGGATCCATCCGATGCTCCCTTCTTTGATGAGCACATCGTTGGGCGCGGAACCGGAGGTCCGCACGATATGCTGGTGCCGATCCCTTCCGAGATATGGATCGGACTGATACACGCCTCATTTATTCCATTCTGCTTATAGATCTTATGGAAGGATCAGGAGCAGGCCATGAGTGAGGAAACTGAAAGCGTTGCGAACCGTCTCTGGCGCGACCGGGCACAATTGCGCGAACAGGAGCGGAACGAAATTCAGGCCCGTCTCCGGATCGCCGAAGAGAAGATTGCCATTCTCATGGCCGAGAATGACCGGCTCACCAGCGAGAATGCCCGGTTACGAGCCCTTAATAATCCGGATACCGGGTCAGCCCAAACCGAGACCGAACTTCAGATGGAAGCGCTCAAGGGCGCGCTGATGTCCCTGATCGCGCGGCCGGCCGACAGCCTGAATTCGTGAACACTGGCCGGCATCCCTTTCAGGCCGCCAGACATCCCATGGCCTCATTCAGGCATTCCACCGTGACATGGCCTGCCTTGGCGACGAGGCTGCAACCTTTCGGCACCTCGCGCCAGCCTCTGGTCTTGTCGTCGATGGGCTCGGAGACCACGAGCAGGTTACCGTCATCCTCGCGGAAATACAGGGTCGGCGGTTTCGCATCGCAGGCCCAGCGATAGGCCCAGAGGTTCTCGCCATCGGTGAAGGCGGCGGTAAAGCGCAAGGCTTCCTCGATGCCCGCCTGATCCATCAGGCCGCGCACCTGCTTGAGGGTCCGCGCCATGGCGGTGACAGGTTCCTCGGGCAATCCATTGGCGAGAGCGAGGAGGAAGATCACCTCCGAATCCGTGGTGCCAAGGCGGCGGTCGTAGAGATCGTCGGGGATCAGGGCTTCCAGCCGGCGCTTGATGCGCCCGTAGCCGCCGATCTGGCCGTTATGCATGAAGAGATAACGGCCATGGGCGAAGGGATGGCAATTGGCCCGCGTGGTCGAGGTGCCGGTGGAAGCGCGCACATGGGCGAAGAAGAGCCGCGATCGCACCTGCTCGCACAGGCTTCTCAAATTCTCGTCCGACCAGGCGGGGCGGACCTCACGATAGGTCCCCGGCTCGCTGCGCTCCCCGTACCAGCCGATGCCGAATCCGTCGCCGTTCGTCTCGGTCTTGGCCTCCACCGCGTGAAGCGATTGATGGACCAGAGAATGGGCCGGGGCGCAGACGAGTTCGTCGAGGAAGATCGGCTCCCCCTGATAGGCGAGAAAGCGGCACATCGGCTGGACAGCCCCCTAACGCGGCAGTTTTTGTAACCCTGTTGTACTATCTTTGACTTATGGTGAATAGCCGGTTAACGGCAGAGCATCGGAATTGACCCCAAAAGCGGAATGCGCTTTTGGGGTCAATTCCGATGCTTCTTCTCTTGGCGAGCGCATGCTTAGTCTCATAAAAACATCGGCAAGCACTCTATAACGAGCCGGTGGGACCGGCGGCTCGCTCAGCCCCTCGGTGATCCGCCGCTCTTCCTCGGCTTCCTGCGCGGCGTCGATTTCTTCTGGACCACCACACACCTGCTGCCGGCAACGCTCTTCGCCAGCGTCCTCCTGCTCGCTCTCTTCTTCGCGATCGATCTCATCGTCTACAAGAAGGAAGGCCGCGTCCGTCCCGATCCGACGCCGGACAATCCGGTCCGCATCACGGGCGGCATCAACGTCCTGCTGATCGCCGTCATCATCTTGCGCCGTCCGGGATGACGCTTGTCTTCAAGCTCTCAACCTCTCCGCCGCATCCTCGGCAATCGAAAGGCATGAGGTCAGCCCCGGGCTCTCGATGCCGAAGAGATGCACGAGCCCTGATAATCCATGCTCTGCCGGCCCATCGATCATGAAGTCGGCAGCCTTCTCGCCTGCTCCGGTGAGCTTGGGACGAATGCCGGAATAGTCAGGAACAAGTGACCCATCGGGGAGCCCAGGCCAGTAACGGCGGATGGAGGCGTAAAAGCTTTCTGCCCGACGCGGATCGACCTCGTATTCCTCGCGCTCGATCCATTCCACATCGGGTCCGAAACGCATGCGGCCGGCAAGATCGAGCGTCACATGAGTGCCTAAGCCGCCTTCGACGGGAGCGGGGTAGATGAGACGCGAGAAGGCGGGCTTGCCGAGACAGCCGAAATAATTGCCCTTGGCGAGGACCAGGGGCGGCACGCGACCGACCGGATAGCCTTCCGTCGCGCGGGCAAGTGCCTGGGCGCCGAGCCCCGCCGCATTGACCACCGCATCGACGGTGAGTTCAGCCGGCTCCGCTCCACCGACCTGAACGTTCCATCCTTGTGCGTTCCGTATGATCCGCTCCACCGGCGCATGAAAGGCAATCACGCCGCCAGCGTTTTCGAGATCGCCCTGCAGCGCCAGCATCAGCGCGTGGCTGTCGACGATCCCGGTCTCCTGCGACAGCACGGCACCCGTGCAGGCAAGGTTCGGTTCCAGGGCTCGCGCTTCCTCACCCGTCAGGTAGGCGAGCCCCTCGACGCCATTCGCCAACCCCTGCTCGTAGATGCCCTCGATCTTGGCCTGCTCGAGATCATTGGTAGCGACGATGAGCTTGCCGCACTTGGCATGAGGCACGCCGTGGTTCTCGCAGAAGGCGTAGAGCATCCGTCGTCCGTTGACACAGTGACGTGCACGCAAGGAGCCGGAGGGATAGTACATCCCGGCATGGATCACTTCACTGTTGCGCGAGGAAACGCCATTGCCGATGCCGCCGGTCGCCTCGGCCACGATCACGCTATGACCGCGAAGGCCGAGAGCGCGCGCGACGGCAAGCCCGACGACTCCTGCGCCAATTACCAGGACGTCTATGACCGCCTCCCAACTCTGTGAGTTCATCAGGCTGGGGCATACAACGGCGTTCGACCGCCATCCAGGGCTGCCATTTCAACCCAGCAATGACAGCGCTGCCGGTCTCACAAAAAAGGCGGCCTCGCAGATGCGGGCCGCCATCAAGTGACTTGTGATCAGAGGCGCTTACCGGTCTGCTCGTCGAACAGATGCACCAGCTTCGGATCCGGCGTGACGCGGATCTGCTGGCCCGGTTGGGCATCGACGCGCTCGCGGAACACGCCGACGATATCGGTGCCCCCGAGCTTGGCGAAGACCTGCGTCTCCGATCCCGTCGGCTCGACGACGGCCACTTCCGCCGGCAAGCCATTGGCCTCGTCCAGGATGAAATGCTCCGGCCGGATGCCGTAAATGATCGGCTGTCCGTCCGAGGCGGCCGGCGCATGGGCGACCGGCAGGGTGATGCCGCTCTCGGTGACGAAGCGGCCGCCCTGCAGGTGACCTTTGAGGAAGTTCATGGCCGGGGAGCCGATGAAGCCGGCAACGAACAGGTTGGCCGGACTGTCATAGAGCTCGAGCGGTGCGCCGACCTGCTCGACCACGCCATCGTGCATCACCACGATCTTGTCGGCCATGGTCATGGCTTCGATCTGGTCGTGGGTCACGTAGATGGTGGTGGTCTTGAGACGCTGGTGCAGGGCCTTGATCTCGGTGCGCATGGCGACGCGCAGCTTGGCGTCGAGATTGGAGAGCGGTTCGTCGAACAGGAAGACCTGCGGATCGCGCACAATGGCACGGCCCATGGCCACGCGCTGGCGCTGGCCGCCGGAGAGCTGACGCGGATAGCGGTCGAGCAGCTTGCCGAGCCCAAGGATCTCGGCGGCGCGGTCGACCCGGGCCTTGATCTCGGTCTTGGGCGCCCGCTTCAGCTTGAGCGAGAAGGCCATGTTGTCGGCCACCGTCATATGCGGGTAGAGCGCATAGTTCTGGAACACCATGGCGATGTCGCGCTCCTTGGGCGGAACGTCGTTGACCACCTTCGGCCCGATCCGCAGCTCGCCGCCGGAGATGTTCTCCAGCCCGGCGATCATGCGCAGGAGGGTGGATTTGCCGCATCCCGACGGCCCGACGAGGATGACGAACTCCCCGTCCTGGATGTCTATCGATACGCCATGAATGACCGGAACCGTTCCGAAATTCTTACGGATGTTGCGGATCTCGACTGAGGCCACGGGGCTTCCTCCAAAACTTTGTGCGTTCTCGGCACTCTCAGGGTGCCCTGCCAGAACCTTGATATGGCTACGCTATCGTAGGTGTTTCTACAACTTGATCAAGTTAAGCACATATCATGTTGCACGACAAATCTTGACATGCAAGCCGGAGTGCCGTTGCATCGCGAAGATTACGGCTCCTGACGCTCAGCCACGATGAGTCGCTGCCATCCGTTTGCGGATCGTCTGTCGTCACACACAGGAACCGGATTTGCATCGTCAAGCTCTGAACAGCCTGCACGGCTCGGAGCGAAGGGAGAAAAGCGCTCATGATCAAGAATGTTGCGGTCGTTGGCTGCGGAATCGGCCGCACTCACATCGAATCCTATGCGGCTCATCCGGACAAGTTCCGCGTGGTCGCCATCTGCGATCTCAATGACGAGCGTCTGGCGAGCATCGGCAATGAGTTCGGCATCGAGCGTCGGACCAAGGATTACGCCGAGATTCTCCGGATGGACGATGTGGACGTCGTCGATGTCTGCACCCCCCCGGCAGTCCATCTCGAGCAGATCCTGGCGGCTCTCGCCGCCGGCAAGAACGTCGTCTGCGAGAAGCCGCTCGTGGGCTCCGTGGCCGATGTGGATAAGGTAATCCAGGCCGAGAAGCAATCCAAAGGCCGAGTTCTGCCGATCTTCCAGTATCGCTACGGCAACGGCATCATGAAGGCCAAGCACATCATCGACAAGGGCATTGCCGGAAAGCCCTATCTCGCTTCCGTCGAGGTGTTCTGGAAGCGCACCGCGAAGTACTATGACAACCCTTGGCGCGGGCGCTGGGAAACCGAGCTTGGCGGCGTTCTCGTCACCCACGCGATCCACCTGCATGACCTTCTCACCTTCGTCATGGGCCCGGTGAAATCCGTGTTCGCGCGCGCCGCCACCCGCGTGAACAACATCGAGGTGGAGGATTGCGTCGTCGGCAGCCTGGAGATGCAGAACGGGGCCTTAGCCTCCACAGCCGCAACATTGGGCTCGCAGGACGAGATCAGCCGCCTGCGCTTCTGCTTTGAGAACGTGACCTTCGAGAGCTGCCAGAAGCCTTACGCCCCCGGCGACGATCCGTGGAAGATTATTCCAGCCTCTCCCGAGGTGCAGACCCAAATCGACCAGGCCTTCGAAGGATGGAATTTTGTTCCGACGCGTTTCGAGGGATTGTTCGCGCCCTATCACCAGGCGCTTGTCACAGGCGGAGAACTTCCCATCACCCTGGCCGATGCGCGCCGCTCGCTGGAACTGTTGAGCGCCTTCTATCAGTCCATCGAGACCGAGCGTCCGCAGCCCGTTCAGGTCGGCTCCGACCATCCGCGTTACGCGAACTGGAGCCTCGCAAATAAAGGCGCGGACATCCTGCGATATGCTGCTCGGGCTTAGTCATCACCTCATGAAAAACCCGGGGTGCTTGCAGTGCACCCCGGGCTTTTATTTTTGTTCAGCCCGTTGAGCCAGTCCGTTACACGCTCAACGGAACCTCAGCCTAGCCATTCCTTCCGGCCTTCGAATTCATCCGACACGAAATTTCCGCCTTGGTATTGGCGGGCGAGCTCCGTCTTGAGCTCGATATCCCCGACGTCCGCCGCATAGACCTCTGCATTGTCCTGCGGCTCGTAGCCGAGACGGTAGGCTGCGGAATTGTCCCACCAGGAACGGGTGTTTTTGGAGACGCCATAGACGATTTCGTGCACGTAATCGGCACTCAAACCCACCTGGATCAGACGCACGAAATCGTCCTGGGATAACCACGTGGACAAAGCCCTTTGGTTGTCCGGCTTGGGCAAGCACGAACCGATCCTCAGGCAAAAGCTGCGGATGCCATGCTTGTAGGCATAAAGCGCCGCCACATCCTCCCCGAAGGCTTTCGTCAACCCGTACCTCGAATCGGGTCGGGCAGGGCTTTCGCCCGAAAGCACTCTGTCGTTCGGGTGCATGCCGGTGGCATGATTGCTGCTCGCGAAGATCACACGGTCGACGCTTGCGCGCCTCGCACCCTCATACAGATTGATAGTGCCGATGATGTTGGACCGGAGCAGTTCGGGCCATTCGGTTTCATACGGGATGCCGCCGAGGTGGATGATGGCATCCACCCCCCGGCACATGGCTTCGACGGCAGCAGCGTCGGCAAGATCGCAGGCGACGATCTCCTCGCCCTCCCCCGCCGTCCCCAAAGGGACAATGTCGGAAAGCCGCAGCAACTGGAACTGTCCAGCGAAGGAGCGGCGCAGAAGGCCTCCGAGAAGGCCGGCGGCTCCGGTGAGCAGAATTCGTTTCGTGGTCATGGCTGGTTCGCAGTGCTGATGGCGAGAGGCTTATTTATACGATATATGATGAATCATACCGTTTCGGCCGGCGAGACTAATCGAGAAAATCCGTCGGAATCCCCAGGACAGCACCGGGACGGCAACCGTCAGGCGTCCGCCCAACGCTCGATCCGTACCCCGGCCACCGGGGAAGACGCGATGAAGAGGCTGCCGGATTGCGGGGCGGAGGCCAGCACATCGGGATTGTCCGGCTTGAGGGACGTGATGACCAGAGTCTTCAGATCGTCACCGCAGAAGCACGGCATGGTAGGGGCCGGCACCGGAACGGGATGAGACGAAACGATCTCCCCGTCCCGCGTGATGCGGTTCAGACGCCCGGCTGACACGCCGCAACTCCAGTAAAATCCCTCTGCATCGCAGGCCCCGCCATCCGGCCGGCCGGTGGCTTCATCGAGCGTGGCGATCCGAGCCCGGTTCGCGAGGCGACCTGACGAAGCTTCGAAATCATAGCGGTCGATCCAGGGACCGCGGGAATCCGAATGGAACATGGTGCGTCCGTCGGCGGACCATGCCAGTCCGTTCGAGACGAGGCATATATGCTCAAGGACACGTGTTACCTGACCGCGCCCATCGACGCGATAGAGGGAGCCCCGCGGCTCCTTCTGCGGACGGTCATCCATCGAGCCGACCCAGAAGGCACCGTCCGGCCCCACCTTTCCGTCGTTCAGACGGTGCCAGGTTGGCTCGCCCGGAACCTCCGCGATGATGCTGAGGCTTTCACTCTCCGGATCGAAGACGGCGATCGTGCGCTCCAGCGCCACGACCAAGCGGCCGCTGGCACCGAGCCCAATGGAGCCGACGACCCGCGGCATCGTCCAGGTGCGATGCTCCGTGCCGTCGAGCCGGATCGAGTGGATGGCCGGAGCCTTGATATCGATGAAGAACAGAACCTCACGGCGGTCGTCCCAGACGGGGCTTTCACCAACTCCGCAGCGAACATCCTTGAGCAGGCGGAAGTCGAGCATCAGCGGGTCCCCTGCCCGGCTAACGCGGCTTCCGCCAGCGCCTGCGCCTTGAGAGTCAGTTCCATGGCCTTGAAGCAATGTTCCTGGCTCATGGCGGTTTCGGTGCGGTCGCGAACATCGTTGAGGAAGTTGCGCCCGTAAGGCAGGTCCTCGTTGGAGCAGTCGAGATGACGCATGCCCGTCTTGTCCACGAGGAAGAGGTGATCCTTGCCCTCGCGACCGGCGATATCGATGTACTTGCGCATCTCGATAGTGCCCTCGGTGCCGACGACCATGACGCGTCCGTCGCCCCAGATCGGCAGACCATCCGGCGTGAACCAGTCGACGCGGATATAACCGGTGGCGTCAGGCGTCCTGAGTGTCATCTCGCCGAAATCCTGCAGACCCGGCGTGTGAGGATTATTGCGGTTGGCCACCATCGCATAGGTGACCTCGGCATCCTTCGCGCCTGTGTAGAACAGGAACTGCTCGCATTGATGGGACGCGATATCGGTCAGGATCCCGCCATAGGCCTCGCGCTCGAAGAACCAGGACGGGCGGATAGGTGCGTTCAGGCGGTGCGGGCCTAGGCCCAGGGTATTCATGACCTTGCCGATAGCACCAGAACGGATCAGCTCGCCGGCCTTGTCGGTGACGCGGCTGCTGAAATGCTCGGAATAGAAGATCGAGTAGATGCGCCCGGTCTCCTTCTGCACCCGGCGTACTTCTGCCAGTTCGTCGAGCGTGATCATGCCCGGCTTGTCGACCATGTAGTCCTTTCCGTGGCGCATCGCTTCGATGCCGATGCGCGCGCGGTCCTTGGGGATCGCGGCACTGAGAACGACGGCGATGCTGTCGTCCTTCAGGATCCGGCGCGCGTCGTCGGCGCGCCGGGCCTGCGGGTAGCGCTCTGCGAAGGGAGCGACGAGGTCGTCCTCCTTGGCAAAGAAGGACACGAACTCGCCGCCGGCGCCGAGAAGGGCATCAACCTGGCCGAGGATGTGGTTGTGATTGATGCCGATGACGGCGAAGCGAATTCCGGATGTTGACATTCGCTTGTCCTTAACCTTTCAGACCAGTGGTCGCGATGCCTTCGATCAGCAGGCGCTGGAAGACCACGAAGAACAGCAGGACCGGGATCAGGGCGACCACGGACATGGCGAACAGCGCGCTCCAATCGGACTTACCCGTCGAGTCCACGAAGGTGCGCAGACCGAGCTGGACCGTGTATTGGCTCGCATCGTTCAGATAGATGAGCGGGCCGAAGAAGTCGTCCCAGGTCCAGATGAAGGTGAAGATCGCGGCCGTGGCCAGCGCCGGCATCGACAGGGGCAGCATGACGCTCCAGAAGATGCGCCAGGGCCCGGCTCCATCGATGATCGCCGCCTCATCGAGCTCGCGCGGAATACCGCGGAAGAACTGGTAGAGCAGGAAGATGAAGAAGGCGTCCGCGGCCAGGAACTTGGGCACCACCAGCGGCAAGAAGGTGTTCACCCAGTCGAGGTTGAGGAACAGCACGTATTGCGGGATGAGCGTCACGTGATAGGGCAGCATCAGCGTGCCGAGCATGAGCGCGAACCAGAAGTTCTTCAGCGGGAATCTTAAGCGCGCGAAGGCATAGGCCGCCAGCGAGCAGGAGACCACGTTGCCGATCACGCTCAAGACCGAAATCACCAGCGAGTTCCAGAAGAAGGTCCCGAAGCTGACGGTCAGTCCGGACCAGCCACGGATATAGGCATCGATGGTGAAGGTGTCCGGCCAGAGCGAGGCGTTGCCGAAGATCTCGTCGTCCGGCTTGAAGCTGCTCGCGAGCATCCACAGGAGCGGATAGAGCATGAGCAGCGACACGCCGCACAGAATCACGTGGTACAGAAGCGAGCGGGCTCCGCTGACATTCTGCGTCGTTCCGGCTGTTGCTGCATCAATCATTGTAATGGACCCAGTAACGAGAGGTGAGGAACGAGAAGGCGGTGAAGCAGGCGATGATGATCAGAAGGATCCATGCCAAAGCCGACGCGTATCCCATGCGGAAATAGGCGAAGCCTTCCTGGTACAGGTACAGGGTGTAGAAGAGCGTCGAGTCGATCGGACCGCCCGTACCCTCGCTGATGATGAAGGCCGGGGTGAAGGCCTTGAACGCATCGATGGTCTGCACGATGCCGTTGAAGAAGATCACCGGCGTGAGCAGCGGAAGGGTGATCTTGATGAACTGCTGCACCTTGTTGGCGCCGTCGATGCTGGCGGCCTCGTATACGTCCGGCGGGATCTGGCGCAGGCCGGCGAGGAAGATGATCATCGGCGAGCCGAACTGCCAGATGCTGAGCAGCACCAGGGTGTAGAGGGAGTAGTTCGGGTCGGAGATCCAGCTCGGACCCTCGATACCGAAGAGAGCCAGCGCCACGTTGACGAGACCGTCCTTGGCGAAGAGCTGGCGCCACAGCACCGCGATGGCGACGCTCGCGCCGAGAAGCGAGGGCAAATAGAACAGGGCGCGATAGAGGGGCAATCCGGCGATGCCGCGGTTGAGCACCATGGCGAGACTGAGCGCGAAGGCGAGCTTTAGCGGAACGGCCATGATGACATAGGCGAACGTCACCTGCATGGAATGCCAGAACTTCGCATCATTGGTCATGATGCGCTGATAATTGGCGGTTCCGATGAATTGCGGATCCTGCAGCAGGTCGAAATTGGTAAAGGACAGATAAAGGGATGCCAGTGTCGGGCCGAGGGTCAGTCCGAGAAAGCCGATGAGCCAGGGTGCCAGGAAGGAGTAGGAAACGAGCGCACGGGAAAATCCTCCCCGACGCTTGCTGCGCTTCTCCGGCTCGATGATCGTCAAAGGAATTTGAGCAGTTGTTGTCATAGAGTATGGCTCACAGCAATGTCATGATAGACGGACAGGCCGACCCGGTTCGGCTGGGTCGGCCTGGTGAGTCAAAAAGCGCTAACGTCAGGCGCGGCTCAGAATGGCCTGTGCTTCGCTGACATATTGCTTGCCGCCATCGGCCGTGGACACGCGTCCGAAACCGACCTGCTCGGAGATGCGGCGCAGCATGGTCTGGATCTCGCCGGCGCCCTTCGGCGGAGCAGGCGGGATCGGCCCGACCTTCGGCGTGACGTGGGAGATGAAGTCCACGACGAGCTTGCCCTGGGCGTCGAGATCCGCCGACACCGCGTCGCGGATCTTCGGCGAGGCCGGAACGCCGCGCTCCACGCCGAGAGCCTTCGCGCCATCCACGTCCTTCACGGTGAAGTTCGCGAATTTCACCGCCGGCTCGGCCACCTTGCTGCGGGCATAGATGCTCCACATCATCGACGGCTTGAGATAATGGCCGGGATTCGGGCCTGCGCCCTGCGGATACATGGTGATGCCGAGCGGGTTCTTGTTGAGCACTTGGTAGCCGACATACTGATTCGAGTGGTTGAACGCGCAGGCTGCACGACCCTGCGTGAGCAGGTTCGTCTCGATATTGTTCTTGTCGAGCGCCTGGAGATCGGCCGGCGGGCAGGCCTTGGCTTCGCGCGCCTTGGCCCACATGGCGAACCAGTCTGCCGCATCCTTTTCCGTAAGGCCAAGCTTGCCGTCCTCGGTAAACAGCGCCTTGCCGCGCTGCCGGAGCCAGTTCTCGAAAGCCGGCTCTTCCCCGCTGGCATCGGACGAGCCGAAATACTCGCCGTTATGCGCTTTTGTGACCGCAGCCGCGAGTTCGAAGAACTTGTCCCAGGTCACGTCGATCGGCTCGGCCACACCAGCCTTCTGGAATGCGGCCTTGTTGTAGATCATGGCGTTCGAGTTGTTGCCGATATTGATGCCGTAGAGCTTGCCGTCGACCTTGCAGCTGTCGAGGGAAGCCTTGTCGAAATCGCCGATATCGAGCGACTTGCCGAAAAACTCGTCGAGCGGCAGCAGCGCGCCGCGGCGGGCATATTCCGCCACATAACGGTAATCCATCTGGATCAGGTCCGGCGCGTTGCGGCCGGCAGCCTGCGTGGCGAGCCGCGGCCAGTAATCGCCCCAGGCTAGGGTCTCACCGTCGATCTTCACGCTTGGGTTCCGCTCCTGATACAGCGAAACCGCCTTCAGGGTGCGATCAGAGCGCTCCTTCGAGCCCCACCAATACAGGCGAATGCGGGCATCCTGCGCGAAAGCCGGAAGGCTTCCGAAAGCGCTGAGGCCGGCGGACCCAAGGGCCGCCTTCAGCAAAGTCCTACGGTTAAGGTCGTGAGTCATGTGGCGTTTCTCCCTCTTAGGCGCCGCTTCGACGGTCGCCCGAATGTGTTGCCTCTCTCGACGACAGCTCTTTTTCTTTGGCATCCGTACCGTCGAGGTTTCGGTCCCCTCATGCCATACGTTACGGAAGCGGTTTTCTTATGTCGCCGTCCGACATGAAGCTAAAATTTAGAGTGGTTGTATGTCAACCAGTTGTATGATGTAATTTGGCGATCTAAGCTCTCATAAAGAAGCTTTCCAAGAGACAACCACACCGAGGACCGAGCCCCGCTGATGGTTCGTCGATGGCCGAAACCCTTATTTGTCTGACAAATTTCAACGCTCAAGCACCTAAAAGAGCGAAGCAGCAGGAGAACCCAAGGTAATGGATCGCTCAAGCAGGAAACGCATCGCCCTCATCGGCACCGGCCATCGCGGCACGGGCATGTGGGGGGTCAACGTGGTCAAGGACTACAGCGACTACGTCGAAATCGTCGCCCTCTGCGACAAGAATCGCCTTCGCGCCGAGCGGGCCCGGGGCTTTCTGGGAATCGATGCCCCCATTTATGCCGATGCCCAGGAGATGATCGCGACGGTCAAGCCGGACCAGGTCATCGTCTGCACCCGTGATTCGAATCACGACGAGATGATCGTGCGGGCGCTTGAGGCCGGGGTGGACGTCATCACCGAGAAGCCGATGACCACCACGGCCGAGAAGGTGCGGCGCATCCTCGATGCCGAAAAGCGCACGGGACGCCGCGTCGACGTGACCTTCAACTACCGCTACGCTCCGACCGTCCGCAAGATCAAGGAACTGCTGAATTCCGGAGTAATCGGCGATGTCACCTCCATCGATTTCCACTGGTTTCTCGACAATAAGCATGGTGCCGACTACTTCCGCCGCTGGCACGCGGTGGAGGAGAATTCCGGCAGCCTCTTCGTGCACAAGAGCACCCACCATTTCGACCTGATGAACTGGTATCTGGACGACGATCCGGAGCATGTCTTCGCCTTCGCCAGCCTGCGCAAATACGGCAAGGTCGGTCCCTTCCGCGGCGAGCGCTGCAAGACCTGCGAGCATGCCAGCTACTGCGATTACTACATGGACATCAGCAAAGATCCCTGGCTCGAGGCTCTCTATGAGGATCCGTCCCGGGAGGACGGTTATGTGCGCGATGCTTGCGTGTTCCGTGAGGAGATCAACATCCCCGACACGATGTCGGCCATGATCCGCTACAAGAAGGGCGTGCAGGTTACCTACTCGGTGAACACCTACATGCCGATCGAAGGCCATTTCATCGCCTTCGACGGCACCAAGGGCCGCATCCAGATGCGCCAATACGAGCGCCAGCCCTGGGAGACGCCGGAACACGACGAGATCCAGCTCGTCAGAAACTTCGGCGGCGTCGAGACTATCCAGGTGCCGCACGAGCCAGGCGGCCATTTCGGCGGCGATCCGAAGCTGCAGGACATGCTCTTCAAGCCGGGCACGCCCGACCCGCTGAAGCAGCGAGCGGGTTCGCGCGCCGGCGCCATGTCGGTGCTATGCGGCATTGCGGCGCTGCAGAGCTCGAAGACGGGTCAGATGGTCAGCGTCTCCAAGCTGCTCGATCCGGCGCAGGCGATTGCCGCCTAACGAAAGACGGGAGGTGGCATCAGCCGCCTCCCCACCTGCTCCGCAGATTGGAGCAGCCAAAGGAACCTAAGAGAACACGCTATGATCGCGAGCGAGAATTTCTCGGCGGATGTGATTCGCGCCCAGATCGAGGCGATCCTGCGGGCCTGGGGCATGAGCGAGGAAAAGCTTCGCCTGACCGCCGAGGTGATGGTCGAAACCGATCTACGCGGCATCGACTCGCACGGCATCTCGATGCTCACCCAATATGCGCAGATGCAGAAGGCCGGCCAATTGCAGTTGCAGGCCGAACCGAAGATCGTTCGGCAGAGCGCGAGCACGGCGTTGATCGATGGCGGCGCCGGATTGGGGCATCCCGCCGCCCTGATGGGCATGAATCTCGCGATCGAGAAGACGCTGGCGCACGATGTCGGCGTCGTCTCCATCTTCAACTCGCACCATTTTGGCGCTGCCGGTTACTACGCAACGATGGCCGCCGAGCGCGGATTGATCGGTGTCGTATCCTCCACGACCCGCGTGATCTCGGTGGTGCCGACGAACGGGGTCGAGCGCGTGCTCGGCACCAATCCAATCGCGGTCGCGGTGCCGGCAGGATCACATCCGAACATTTGCGTCGATATCTCCACCAGCGTCGTCGCGGCCAACAAGGTGAAGGTTTATGCTCTGCAGGAAAAGGAGCTTCCCGCCGGATGGGTGATCGACGGCCAGGGGCATCCTGTCACCGATTCCGGCCAGGCCTTCCGTCAAATCTTTGAAGATCACGAAGGCGGCCTCGCGCCCATCGGCGGCGATGGCAGCAACATGGGCGGGCATAAAGGATATGGACTTGGCCTGATCGCGCAGATCCTGTCAGGGAGTTTGTCCGGCGCGTCATTCTCGCCGGTCCGGAACCGGACGCAGAAGCCGTCGGATCCCGACAATATCGGCCATTTCTTCATGGCCCTGAATCCGGCCGCCTTCCGGCCCTTCGATGAATTTCAATCCGATGTGGAGGTCGTCATCGACACTCTGCACGCCACGAAGCCGAGGCGCGACGACGAGCCGGTTCTGGTACCGGGTGAGCCGGAATGGGCCGCCCGAGAGGAGCGTCTCGTCACGGGCATTCCGATCCCCGAGACATTGAAACTGAAAGTGCGAGAGATCGCAGAAGCTGCGGGCGCACCGTATTTGTTTAAATCAGCGCTCGCAGCATGAGGGGTTGTGGCTCCCGCCCGTGGGCGGGAGCCAATGTTCAAGACACGATGTCAAAGATCGAACGGGCGTCTGTTCAGACGACCGTGCGGTGGCGCTCGATGCAGGTGGCGAGCACCTCCTCCATCGGCTTTTTCCACCAATTGTTTTCCGAAAAAATCTCGACTTCCGAATAGCCGGCAAAACCGACCGCTTCGACCTCTTGGCGAATGCCACGCAGATCGATGACGCCGTCGCCCATCATGCCGCGGTCAAGCAGCAGATCGGTCGTCGGCACGAGCCAGTCGCAGACGTGATAGGCGAGCAGCCGATCCTGGCCCGTGCGACGGATCTGCTCCTTCAGCTCTGGGTCCCACCAGACGTGGTAAACGTCGACCGCGAGGCCGAGCATCCCTGTGCGTTCCGGGTCGACCCGATCGCAGATGTCGAGCGCCTGGCGCATCGTGTTCACGCAGGCCCGATCCGCCGCATACATGGGATGCAGCGGCTCGATAGCGAGCGGCAAACCGGCTTGGCGGGAATATTCGAGCAACGTCGCAATCCCATCCTCGACCATGGCGCGCGCCGCGTCGATGTCCTTCGAGGCTGCAGAGCCCGGCCGCGAATATTGCGGCAGGCCGCCGACCACGAGAACGAGGCAGGGCGCACCGAGCGCGACCGCCTCATCCACCGCGCGGCGGTTGTCGTCGTTGGCCTCCTGCAGGCGTGCCGCATCGGCCGGGAACATGCCGCCGCGGCAATAGCCGGAGAGTTCGAGTCCCGCATCCTTCACGGCGGCGACAGCCCGGTTTAGCCCGACCGCGGCCACTTGGTCGCGCCAGGGCGAGATCGCTTTGATGTCGGCTCTGGCGCAAGCCTCCGTGATGGCGACGAGGTCGCCCTGCTTTCTCACCGTCGCGGTGTTGATCGACAGAGCGCGGTGATCGCGTGTGAAGTCACGCATGGTTCAAGCCTCCACCCCATGCGTAGCGAGGACGTGGCGCATGCGCTCCACCGCAAGGTCCGGATCGCGCAGGAGACCGGCCTTGTCCGCGAGGCGGAAGAGTTCGGCGAGATGCAGGGTCGAGCGGGCGCTCTCCTGTCCGCCAACCATGGTGAAGTGGTCCTGATGGCCATTGAGATAGGCCATGAACACCACGCCCGTCTTGTAGAACCGCGTCGGCGCCCGGAAGATGTGGCGCGAGAGCGGCACCGTCGGCGCGAGCACTTCGTGGAACGCGTCGAGATTGCCGGCCGCAAGGCTCACGAGAGCCGACGAGGCTGCCGGTGCAATGGCATCGAAGATGCCGAGCAGCGCATGCGAATAACCCTGGTCGTCGCCCGCGATCAGCTCGGCATAGTTGAAGTCATCGCCTGTATACATCCGCACGCGCTTGTCGAGGCGGCGGCGCATGGCGATCTCCTTGTCCTTGTCGAGGAGGGAGATCTTGACGCCGTCGACCTTGGCCGCATTGCTGTTGATGATCGACACCGCCGTATCCATGGCCGCATCGAGGTCGTTCGTGCCCCAATAGCCGGCAAGCGCCGGATCGAACATGTCGCCGAGCCAGTGGATGATCACCGGCTCCTTAGCCTGCGATAGGATGCGGTCATAGACCTTGACGTAATCGTCGGCGGATTTGGCGACGCGGGCGAGCGCCCGCGAGGCCATGAGGATGATGCGGCCGCCGACGCCCTCGATGGCGGCGAACTGCTCCTCATAGGCGCGGATCACGTCGTCAATGCTGCGCGCGGCTTCGGGGGCCAGATGATCGGTGCCGGCACCGGAGAACACGAGGGCATCGCCCCGTGCCTTGGCGGCGCCGACGGAACGGCGGATCAATTCGAAGGAGGTCGGCCAGTCGAGACCCATGCCGCGCTGCGCGGTGTCCATCGCCTCGGCGACACCGAGACCGAGATCCCAGAGGCGCTCGCGATAAGCGATCGTCTTGTCCCAGTCGATGGCGGCCTGCAGCCACGGATCCGCATCGGCGAGCGGATCGGCCACCACGTGGGCGGCCGAGAACGCGATGCGGTTCATCGGGCCGCTTAACCTATCGGGGAAGGATTTCGGCGCGGAGAGCTTATAGATCTCCAGGCTGCGATCCGCCTGCGGCAGGCGGATCGACAGGGCGCTGAGGGTCTCAGGCCGGTTCATGCTGCTTCTCCTTCGCGACACCCACGTTCAGCGGCGGCACGTCGACCCAGCGGCGCTCGCGCCAGCTCTCGAGCGCGCATTCCACAAGCTGAACACCCTTGGCGCCTTCGACGAGCGTGTATTTGTAGGGCGCATCCTCGACCACGTGGCGAACGAACATCTCCCACTGCGTCTTGAAGCCGTTGTCATAGACCGTATTGTCCGGCACCGGCTGCCAGGTGTCGTAGAAATCGATGGTCTGCTTCTGATCCGGATTCCAGACCGGACGCGGCGTGGCCTGACGCGGCTGGATCACGCAATCAGTGAGGCCAGCAACGGCGGAGCCGTGGGTGCCGTCCACGTGGAACGTGACGAGATCGTCACGATAGACTCGGGTGCACCAGGACATGTTGATGTGGGCGATCACGCCCCCGTCGAGCATGAAGGTGGCGTAAGCCGAATCGTCGGCGGTCGCCTGATAGGTCTTGCCCTTTTCGTCCACGCGCTCGGGGATATGCGTCGAACCGATGCAGGAGACCGAGCGCACCTCGCCGAACAGGTTGTCGAGCACGTAGCGCCAGTGGCAGACCATGTCGAGGATCATGCCGCCGCCATCCTCAGAGCGGTAGTTCCAGGACGGACGCTGCGCCGGCTGGCCCCAATCGCCCTCGAACACCCAATAGCCGAACTCGCCGCGCACGGAGAGCATGCGACCGAAGAAGCCGGAATCGCGCAGCATCTTCAGCTTCTGCAGGCCGGGCAGAAAAAGCTTGTCCTGCACGGTGCCGTTCTTCACGCCCTTTTCGCGGGCAAGCCGCACAATCTTCAGGGCTTCCGGCAGGTTCGTGGAAATCGGCTTCTCGCAATAGATGTGCTTGCCGGCGTTGATCGCCTGCTCGAGCAGCGTCGGACGCATCTGCGTCGTTGCGGCATCGAAGAAGATCTCGTCCTTCGGATCGGCGATGGCGGCATCGAGATCGGTGGTCCAGCGATCAATGCCATAGGTCTTGGCGAGTTCCTGGATCTTGTCCGCATTGCGGCCGACGAGGATCGGATCGAGCTGAACGCGCGACCCGTCCGACAGCGTCACGCCGCCCTGGGCGCGAATGGCCGCGACGGAGCGGATGAGGTGCTGGTTCATGCCCATGCGGCCGGTAATGCCATGCATCACAATGCCTAATCTGCGCTGTGCCATAATGAATATCTCCTATCAAAGATGGTGTTGTGTAAGCGGAACAAGATTGCTCCAGTCGGGCTCGGCACCGCTGGCGAAACCTGGAGCAGACAAGAGCGAAGCGGTCGGGAGCGACCCGCGCTCGAAAGCGAGGCCGATGCGGCCTGCGTGCTTCCGGTAGAGATCGGGATGTGCGGCTACAAAGCGCTCCGCCTCCGCATCCGATGCTGGGCCGAAGCCCTCGACATAATGGTGTCCGTTGCGCTCGGCATGGGTCAGGCCGAGCGTCGCGACGAGGGCCGTGTCCTGCTGGATCCCAAGCCCTGCCTGGCACGTGAGATCCTCTGCGGAGATGAAGAACTGACCCGGCTGCCGCTCATTGAGGCTTGCGACGCGCACGCTGTTCAGGATCGATTTGTAGAAATCTTTGCAGGCCTTCGAGGAGACGCCGCGATAGCCGAGCTCGACCGCACGCGGGAAGGCCTCGTAATCGCCATCTGCCTCATCGATGATGAACGGGATGTCGCCGGCAAGATCGCCCAAAGGCGCCGCGAAGGTTCCCGCCCGGTCGAACGGCTGCTCGATATAGAGAAGATGTTCGCGGAAGGCGCGCAGACCGCCACCGCTCATCTCCTGAAGGAGAACCTGCAGACGCTGCCGGTCGTACTGCTCGTTGGCATCAAGCGTTGCGCGATAATCCGGAACATGTCGCGACAGGAGATCGTGGATTGCCTTCAGGCGCGCGATATCCGCATCGACGTCGCCACCGATCTTGATCTTAAAGAGTTTTAGGTTTGCCAGCCGGATTTCGTCCTCGAGCCCGCCGGCACCGTCGAGAGAATCCAGAAGCCCCACCGTGTGCCGCAGCCGCACCTCACCGACCGGGCGGATATCTGCCAGGAAAGACAAGATGCGCTCCTCGTCGAGATCCGGCGTCAGCCGCGCATCGATTCCGAAGACGTTGCGCCGCAATCCGTCAGCGAAGGTGAGCTTGAGCGCCTTCAGCACGCTGTCGGCAATCGCCTTGTCGACGAGCGCCGGACCGTAGGATGCGACGAGACCGGGCAGGCCATTTTCCGCCGCCCACACCTTCTGCGCCGCGAAGGCGCGTGCGTGATGGCCGAAGGCCGTGTCCCAGTCCTTCGCCTCGGCATAGTTGCGCGCCGCCTCACCGACGCTCGCTTTCAGATCTGCAATCGTATCCTGCGGCGACTTATCCGGATTCTTGTCGAACCATTTCGGCATCATCATCTCGGCGGTGACGCCGGTCGCGGTGCCGGCACCCTCCACCTCGATGACAACCCGCACGAAGGCCTGGGGCGCCTCGTCGACGGTTACGAGTCCGAACCGGAACGGCCGCGCGAAGCGCATGGGCCGCTCGAAGGTCTGGATCTCACGAATGCGAAGCCGAGCGCCTGTCATGGTCTTCAGTCCAGATGGCCGCGGGCATAGAAATGGCCGCGGATCCGTTGCGTGAGATCGACGAAGGTCGGGTGTCCCATGATCTCCAGATTGCGCGGACGCGGTAGCGTCACGTCGTAGATCGCAGCAATCGTACCCGGCCGCTCCGACATGACGACCACGCGGTCCGCCAGGAACACCGCTTCGGGAATCGAATGGGTGATCAGCAGGATCGTCTTGCCGGTTTCGTGGTGGATGCGCTGAAGCTCAAGATTCATACGCTCGCGCGTCATGGCATCGAGCGCTCCAAAGGGCTCGTCCATGAGGACGATCTTCGGATCGTGCACCAGTGCCCGGCAGATGGCGGTGCGCTGCTGCATCCCGCCGGAGAGCTGCCAGGGATATTTGTTCTGGAAATCCTCAAGCCCCGCCATGGAGAGGAGCTTGCGGGCGCGAGCAAGATGCGATTCCCGGTCGAGCTTGCGCACCTCGACCGGCATCATCACGTTGCGCAGAACCGAGCGCCAGGGCAGGAGCACTGGGCTCTGGAACACGATGCCCACGTCATCCGGCGGATCCTGCACGGGAACGCCGCCGATCCGAATCTCGCCATCGGTCGGCGGGATGAGGCCGGCCACCAGCTTCAACAGCGTGGACTTGCCGCATCCCGACGGCCCGACCACAGCAACGAACTCGCCTTCCGTGATGTCGAGATTGATCGGCCGCAGGGACGGAACGTCGCCGCCCCGCGTGCGATAGGTTTTCGCGAGGTTGCGAATCTCGATCATGTTGCGAGGCGCGGACGCCTCGCTTTTCGGGATGACACGAAGATGTGCCATGGCGTGTGCGGACCTGCTCACTGGGTTGCCTTGGGCAGGAAGTCGCGGCTGTAGAACTGCTTCGGGTCGTTCTTCGCCGCCGGATCGAGGCCGCCATATTCGATGAGCAGATTGACCGTCTCGGCCATGTTGGCATCCGAGACATTGAACGGGCGCTGCCCCTTCGTCTCTTCCGTACGGTAGAGCGGGATCGTCAGCTCGAAACCCTCCTGCAGCGTGTCGGGTTTTCCGGCCTTCGGCAGCGCCTTCAGCACGGCCTGCGTCGCCTCGGCCGGAGCCTTCTCCGCACCCTCGATCGCCTTGGTGGTCGCATTCATGAAACGGCGCACGAGATCGGCCTTGTCCTTCAGGGTGTCCTTATGCGCGATGATACCGGACGAGACGAGGTTGACGCCGTAATCCGCGAACATGACCGGCGTAACGTTCTTGCCCGTTGCATCCTTGATCTTCATGCTCTGGTCCATGACGTAGCCGAGAAGCACATCGGCCTGGCCGTTGATGACGGCGTTGAGCTTCGTCTGCGCGTCGCCGGACACGATGCGCATCTCGCTTTCCTTCATGCCCGCCTTCTTCAGGAAGAGCGGCCAGATCTGCGACATGGAATCGCCCGGGGTCGTTGCAACGATCTTGCCACGCAGATCCTCGGCCTTGCGGATATTCTTCTCGGAGAAGCCCATCACCGACATGGGGTTCTTCTGCAGCAGCACGCCGGGAGACATGACAGGAGCGCCCTTCACGGCCGCGCGGATCATGGTAGGAACATCGGCATAGGCGAAGTCCACCGTCTTGGCCGCCACTGCCTGGACCGTTACGGCCGAGCCGCGCCCTTCCTGGATTTCGAGATCGATGCCCTCGGCCGCGTAGAGGCCCTTTTCCTTGCCGTAGAAGAACGGCGCATGCTCGCCGTAGACATACCAGTTGAGCATCAGCACGACCTTGTCCGCGGCCTGAGCCGGCAGCGACACGAAGGGCATGAGAGCGGTGGCTGCAAAGAGGGTAGCTTTCAGGAACGTACGTTTCTTCATGGATTTCCTCCGGTTGATGCTCCGCCCTTATGGTTTGTTTAGGCGGTTGCTGCGAAATCGTGCCGCTGGCTGGCGTGCCACGGCACGGTGAAACGCTCGAGAAGATCGATGAGCCAGAAAAGGATGACGCTGATCAGCGCCAGGATCACGAGGGCCGCGAACATGGTCGGCAGCTCGAAATTGCCGATGGAGCGCTGCAGCACGAAGCCGATGCCGGAATTGGCGCCGACGAATTCGCCGACGACCGCACCGACCACGGCGAGCGTCACGGACACTTTCAGGCCCGCGAAGATCGCCGGCAATGCGTGCGGCAGGCTGACCATGTAGAAGGATTGCAGGCGCGACGCCTTCATGGAGCGCACGAGATCTCGCAGCTCGGGATCAAGCGACTTGAAGCCCTGGACCCCGGCGACCACCACGGGGAAGAAGCCGAGCAGGAAGGCCGAGATCACTTTCGGAGCCATGCCGAAGCCGAACCAGACTACAAAGAGAGGTGCGACCGCGACTTTGGGGATCGACTGCGAGAAGACGAGCAGCGGATAAACGTAGGACTCGACCGTCCGCGATCCGGCAATCAGCATCGCAATCGGGATGCCGAAGAGAGCGGAAAGGATAAACCCGCCGAGCGTGGCCGTCGTGGTGGGAATGGCCTCCCTGAGCAGCATGCCGCCCTCGTTCCAGAAGGCCATCGCCACGTCCTTCGGCGGAGGGATCAGATAGGCCGGGATCGCGAAGATCCGCACGGTGAGATCCCAGAGCACGACCGTCAGAACGAGGAGCCCGAACGGCTTGATCCAGGCGGAATTCAGAAGATTTTGACTGGCGCGCGCGAGCTTCGACGTCATGAAGCGTCTTCCTCAAGAGCGTTTCCAAAGGGTATGTCGGGGCGGCTTCAGCCGCTCTATGTAACTATCTGGTTAATTAGATGCCCGGTTGTCGGACATGTCAAGCGCCGTTTGAAAAATTCAGGCGCGCACGCCCGCCAGGACGAAGTCGACCACGTGGTCGATGCGCTCCTTCATGGCCGGCGCGGAGAGAAGCTCACGTCCGAAGGCCACGGACAGGGTATAGACGTTCGACAAGTAGAAGTAGCAGAGCCCGGCAATCGACACGTAAAGTTGGACCGGGTCGATGCCGGGGCGGATCGTCCCGGCCTTCTCGCCGCGCTTGAGAATGACGCCGATCGTCTCGATCACCGGGGAGTTCATGGTGTGCACGCGCGTGGATTTCTTCAGGTGCTTGGCGCGGTGCTGATTCTCGGCGTTCAGGAGCATCATGAACTCCGGATACCGGACGAAATAATTCCAGGTGAAACGCACGAGCTCTTCCAGCGCCTGCAGGGGAGAAAGCTCCTCCAGGTGCAGCTCCCGTTCCGCGGCACGGATATGGTCGTAGGCGGCCTCGAGGGTCGCGAGGAACAGCGCCTCCTTGCTCCCGTAATAGTAATAGAGCATGCGCTTGTTGGTGCGGGCAGCCTCGGCGATCTGGTCCACACGCGCCCCACCATAGCCATGGCCGGCGAATTCAGCCGTCGCCGCCTCGAGGATCCGCCTTTTCGTCGCTTCGGCGTCTCGAACGGCTTGCTTGCTGATTGCAGGGGCGCTCATGAAGATCCAGATTCTTGCGGCAGGACGGCTGTCCGTCTGCCGTGCAGGGTCAATGTTGTTACCTCAATCGCCGCCAAAACGAAACGGCACCAAGACAGTGCTCAGGCTTTGCGCGCCACTGGCAAGGCGGGTGGCAGATCTCCGTCCAGGGCAACGACCTTTCCAGGGTTGAGAATGTTCTGGGGGTCGAGAGCCCTCTTCAGCGTCTTCATCAGATCGAGCGCGACCGGGTCCTTGTAGCGCGCCAACTCGTCGCGCTTGATGAGACCAACTCCGTGCTCGGCGGAAATCGAGCCGTTCATGGCATGAACGATGTCATGGACGATCCGGTTGAAGCGCTCCCACTGGGCGAGGAAGAGCGGCTTTTCCATATCGACGGGCTGGGTCAGGTTGAAATGGATGTTGCCGTCGCCGAAATGGCCAAAGGCGCAGACGCGGACGCCCGGCAGCACCTCCTCGCAAACCCTGCTCGCCGTGACGATGAAATCTGCGACCTCCGAGACAGGCACCGAAACGTCGTGCTTGATCGATCCGCCCTCGAGCCCCTGCACGTCGGAGAGGCTTTCCCTCAGGTGCCAGAGCGCCGCGTTCTGGGTTTCGCTCGCAGCGATGGTTGCGTCTTCGATGGTGCCGCTCTCGAAAGCGCTTTCGAGAGCCTTCTCCAAAAGCTCGCGCAGGTCGAGTGCGGGATCGGGAGACGAAACTTCAATCAGGGCATAGGCGGCGTGATCACCACTCAGCGGGCGAACGGCGCCGGGGGCATGCTTGAGCACGATCTCCAGGGCGAAGCGCGGCATGAACTCGAAGGCTGTGAGCTCGTCTCCCATGGTCTGGCGCAGGCTTTCGAAGAGGTTGAGCGCCGCATGGGGCGAAGCACAGCCGACGAAAGCCACGACCTGTGTCTTGGGTCGAGGGAAAAGCTTCAGCACGGCCGCGGTGATGATGCCGAGCGTTCCTTCCGAACCGATGAACAGGTTCTTCAGGTCGTAGCCGGTGTTGTCCTTGCGCAGGCCCTTGAGGCCGTTCCAGATCCGCCCGTCGGCAAGAACCACTTCGAGCCCGAGCACGAGATCGCGGGTATTGCCGTAGCGGAGCACATTCACGCCGCCGGCATTGGTCGCAATATTGCCGCCGATCCGGCACGAACCTTCCGAGGCAAGCGATAGCGGGAAGATGCAATCCACCTTTCTTGCCGCATCCTGAACCGCTTTCAGGATGCAGCCGGCCTCGGCCGTGATGGTGGCGTTGAAGGCATTGACCTCGCGGATGCGGTCGAGTCTGGCGAGCGACAGCACGATGCCCCTGTGCGGCACCCCTCCCCCGACGAGCCCCGTATTGCCACCCTGCGGCACCACGGCGACATTCGCCCTCGCGCATTCCCGAACGACGAAGGCCACCTCCTCGGTACTGCCGGGACGAACCACGGCCAGCGCAGTGCCGCGGTAAAGCTTCCGCTCCTCGACGAGATAGCCCTCCATTTCGGCGGAATCGACGATGACGTGCTTGTCTCCCAGGCGCGCAGCAAGCACGCCCAGGAGTTCAGAGTGGGATTCAGGCTGAGAGGTCACGGACGCCCTGCATGCTGCCGGCGCGGAGCCGGCGGATCGACAATGCCGATCACATTACGCAGCAGCGGCCTGCTGTCGAGCGGTCATTTCGGCGGCCAGGAGTGCCTTGGCGGCGTCCTTGATCTCGCCGTGGATCGCAGGATCGGCCTCGGTGAGGAGCGGCAGGATCGGTCCCATATCGGCCACGCCGGACAGCGAGACCGCCGTGTGGAGAACGCGGATTGCGTTGTGGCGCTCGCGGATGGCTTCGAGCGGCAGGAAGACCTGGAGGAGACGCTTGGCCTCTGCCTCGTCGCCGCGCTTCAATGCATGCAGGTAGGACATCGACAGATGCGGCGCGATGCAGACGCAGCCTGCGGTGAAGCCGGCGAGCTTGAAGTGCGTAAGATGCGGGAAGGCCGGCGGCTCGCCGAAGCCGCTGACGATGCGCTCCGCACCGACCGCATCGATCAGCTCCTGCAGATAGGCATCCTGCGTCAGGTCATTGCGCGGAACGGCATATTTGATGCCCAAGACAGCGCCCTGCTGCACGAGCTTCGCCATCGCCTTGGCGGGCACATACTGATCTGTCTTGATGTAGACGATCAGCGGCACGCCGGAGCGCTCGACGAAATCCTGCAATCCGCGCACCACGCCGTCCGGCGTCTGCGGCGCGATCATCGGCAGCGCCATGGCAACCGGATAGCGGCGCGACTTCAGGATCGCAGCCTCGTCGACGAGCTTGCCCCAGTCAGGCCCGACCGAGGGGATCAGCCAGGTGTTGTCGGCAACGGATTCCTCGAGGCTGTCGAGCCAGTCGGCGAAGCGCGACACGGGCCAGTTGTGAACATTGGCGTTGCCGCCATAAAGCAGCGTCGAAACTCCGCCGGCTTCGAGATGGCGGATCAGCTTCGCATTGGCCTCCCGGTTGACCTCGAAATTTGGGGTCAGGGCAAAGGGCGGAACCGATAGAACGGAGCGGGCGAGGTCGGAGGTTTCGATTTTTGTCAGCATGATGGATGTGTCTCGCTGTTTGAAGGGCGGTTCCTTGAGGGGCCGAGCCTCGCCCGGCACCGTTGTTAAAAAATCGGGTGTCACTGACCGAGCTGGATGCCGACGGCCTTGACCACCTCGGACCATTTCTGCCGCTCGCCCTGGATGTAATCAGCGAACTGCTTCGGAGTCATCGGCGCAGGAGTCGAGGCCATTTCGGCCGCCTTCTTCTGCACCTCGGGCTTTTCGAGAATGACCTTCACGTCGGCCGCGATGGTGTCGACAATCGGCTGCGGCGTGCCGGCCGGCGCCCACAGCCCATTCCACGAAGTCGCATCGAATCCTGTCAGCGTCTCGGCCACGGCCGGAATCTCCGGTGCCTGCGGGCTGCGCTCGGGACTGGTCACGGCAAGCGCCCGCATGGTGCCGGCCTGCGCCTGAGGCCAGGCGATGGTCATGTTGTCGAAGGCGAGATCGATATGCCCGCCGATCAGGCCGTTGACGATGTCCTGCGAACTGCGGAAGGGCACATGGGTCATCTTCGCGCCGGTCTTGAGCTGGAACAGCTCGGCCGCGAGATGCTGCGACGTTCCCGCGCCGGACGAGCCGTAGTTCAGCTTGCCCGGATTCTGTTTCGCGTATTCGACGAATTCCGCGAAGGTCTTCGCCGGGATCTTCGGGTTCACGACCAGGAGATTCGGAAGCTTGGCCAAGCCTGTGATCGGGATGAAGTCCTTCTCGGCGTCATGAGGGAGGTTCTTGTAGAGATACGGGTTGATAGCATGCGTGCTGACCGTACCGACAAGAAGCGTATGCCCGTCGGGCGCAGCCTTCGCGACCGCCGTCGTGCCGATATTGCCGCCGGCCCCCGGGCGGTTCTCGATGACGAACGGCTTGCCGTACTTGGCCTGAAGCTGTTCGGCGACGATGCGGGCGAACAGATCGGTCGTTCCGCCGGCGCCGAAGGGCACGATGATCGTCACCTGCTTCTGCGGCCAGGCCGGGCTTTGCGCCTGCGCGGCGCCGAGCCCAAGGAGCGAGAGGCCGACCGCCGCGAGAAACTTCCTCATATGTTCTCTCCCTAATTCCATTTTGTTGAGTTTCGGCGCTGGAATTGCGGCATATCTTGTATGGCAACATACAAATTTTGACAAGCCGGCTCGGTTGTGGCCATACTCGGGTCACGCAGAGCACCTTTCCACCAGAGGATGTGCCTGCAACGGTATTTTCTTTTGACTTGGGAGATGCCAGCAAGTAGTGAGACATACGACAAGTTGGCCTGCCGGATCGGGCAAATCACCTGTGAGGCCGGCCACTGCTCCGGACCCTGGCGCAGGCTTGGCGGATTGCTTCCGAACGATCGGAAGCAGCATCAAACACCTTCAGTCTCCAGCGCCTTGCAAGAGGCACGCAACGGTTCCATGAACGAAAGCTCTTTCCTCTCCGGCCTGTCCCTCAACACCGTCGCTCGCAAGCGCAATCTCGTGAGCGATCTGGCGGAAGCGATCTCGCGCGAGATCGCCGAAGGGCGGCTGCAGGCAGGAGACCGTCTGCCCACCGAGGCGGAGCTCGCTTCGGCCGCTGGCGTCAGCCGGACCGTGGTGCGCGAGGCCGTGGCGGCGCTGAAAGCCGCCAAGCTCGTTCAGACCCGCCAGGGCGCCGGCGCCTTCGTGCTGCCACCTCCGCCGAAATCCGATTTCTTCGCTTCCCTCAGCAGCGGCGAGGTCGACGATATCCTGGCCATGCTGGAACTGCGCCTGGCGGTGGAAGTGGAAGCTGCTTCGCTTGCCGCGGTGCGCCGAACGGACGAGGAAATGGCCGCGCTCGACCGGGCTCTCGAGAATATTACCAAGGGCGAGGATTACGGTATCGCGGCGGATCTCGAATTCCACCGTATTCTCGCGGGCGCGACCAAGAACCCTTATTTCGCCCGCTTCCTGGATTTCCTTGGAGAGTTCGCCGTGCCGCGCCGCGCCGGCCCCTTGAGCCCGATGGGTGACGATCAGCGTGACTATCTCGGCGTGATCGAGCGCGAACACCGGGCCATCCGGGATGCCATTGCGATGGGTGACTCGAACCTCGCCGCCGCCATGATGCGCGCACATCTCGCCAACAGCCGCAACCGCTACTCGGCCCGGATTCTGAAGGCCTCTGCCAAGCCTGTCCCAAGGACCGTCAAAGCCCGCGCCGCCGCCAAGGCTTAAGCCAGAACAAGTCATTCAAAGGGCTGCCGCACTTGACAGTCAGCCCCAAAACGGCGACGAATTTTGCAAGTTGTATGATATATGGTCTTTGTGCCGTAAGGCGTGGGGAGTGAAACAAGAATGTCCAAGCGATCGCCCGAGCAGTTGAGAAGCCACCGCTGGTTTGGCGTCACCGATCTGCGCTCCTTTGGGCATCGGTCCCGCACGCTCCAGATGGGCTATGCGCGTGAAGACTTCATGGGCAAGCCGGTCATCGCGATCATCAACACCTGGAGCGACATCAATCCGTGCCACTCCCATTTCCGTGTGCGCGTCGAGGACGTGAAGCGCGGCGTGTGGCAGGCGGGCGGCTTCCCGATCGAATTGCCAGCGATGTCCCTGTCAGAGAACTTCGTCAAGCCGACCACCATGCTTTATCGCAACCTCCTCGCGCTGGAAGTGGAGGAACTGCTGCGCTCGCACCCGGTCGACGGCGCGGTGCTCATGGGCGGATGTGATAAGACGACGCCTGCGACAGTGATGGGCGCGATCAGCATGAACCTGCCGATGATCTTCATGCCCGCGGGCCCGATGATCCGCGGCCACCATGCCGGCACGATCCTGGGTTCCGGCTCCGACATCTGGAAGTACTGGGCCGAGAAGGAAGCCGGCACCATCACGAACCAGCAGTGGAACGACATGGAAGCCGGCATCGCGCGCTCGCCCGGCACCTGCATGACCATGGGCACCGCCTCCACCATGACGTCCATCGTCGAGGCGCTGGGCTTAAGCCTTCCCGGCGCTGCCTCCATTCCGGCGGTCGATGCTGCGCATCCGCGCATGGCGAGCCTCACCGGCCGGAAGATCGTCGAGATGGTATGGGACGATCTGAAACCCAGCGACATTCTCACGCGCCGCTCGTTCGAGAACGCGCTAATGGTTCACAACGCGCTTGCCGGCTCGACGAACGCGATGATCCATCTCGTGGCGATGGCAGGCCGCGCAGGCGTCGAGGTTTCACTGCAGGATTTCGACGATTTCGCCCAGAGGGTGCCGGTGATCGCCAATCTTCGTCCGTCGGGCGAATGGCTGATGGAGGATTTCCACATCGCCGGCGGCATCCGCGGTCTTCTTTCCCGTCTCGCGCCGCTGCTCCATCTCGACGAGCGCACCGTGACCGGAACTCTGCGCGACGCGCTCGAAGGCGCGGCGGTCTACAACGACGACGTCATCCGCCCGCTCGACAAGCCGATCGCTGCCTCCGGCGGCACGGCCATCCTGCGTGGCAACCTGGCGCCGAAAGGTTGCGTGATCAAGCCACCGGCAGCGGAGCCACGACTGCTGCAGCATACGGGTCCGGCCATCGTCTTCGACACCTATGACGAGATGACGAAAGCGGTGAACGATCTCGATCTCGACGTCACGCCCGACCATATCATGGTTTTGCGCAATGCCGGCCCCATCGGCGGGCCGGGCATGCCGGAATGGGGCATGTTGCCGATCCCGAAGAAGCTGCTGAAACAGGGCGTGCGCGACATGCTGCGCATCTCCGATGCGCGCATGAGCGGCACCAGCTACGGCGCCTGCATCCTGCACGTCTCGCCGGAGGCACATATCGGCGGTCCGCTCGCGGCCGTGCGCACGGGCGACCTGATTACGGTCGACGTGCCGAACCGCTCGATCCATCTTCATGTCAGCGACGAGCAGATCAAGGACCGCCTGCGCACTTGGTCGCCGCCGCCACGCGATTATCCGCGCGGCTACAACAAGCTCTTCGCCCAGCACATTCGTCAGGCCGACGAAGGCTGCGATTTCGACTTCCTCGAAGGATCCGGCGGCGTGCCGGAGCCCGAAATTCACTGATTCTCCCCAACTGCTGACAGCACTGCCCTATGGCGGTGCTGTCAGCATTTTTGTGTCTGCTCATGAGCATCAAGAGAACCGCCTTCGGCACCATCGACGACCAAGAGGTCGAAGCTTTCGAGATTGAATCCGGCGCTCTTCGCGCGACGATCATCACCTATGCGGCCGCCTTGAGCCGGCTGTTCGTTCCCGATGGCGACGGGCGGCAGGACGACATCGTCTTAGGCTACGACGATCCGGTCTCCTATGTTCAGAACCGCGGCTCGGCCGGCGCGATCTGCGGCCGTTATGCCAACCGCATCGCCGATGCACAATTCACACTGGACGGGCAGATCTATTCCCTCTCGGCCAACGAGCAGCCCAACCACATTCACGGCGGCTTTGGCGGTTTTAGCAAAAGGATCTGGACCGGCGAGTCCGATACGGCGAACAACGCCATTCGGCTGACTTTGCACAGGCCTGACGGCGATGAGGGCTATCCAGGCGCCGTCACCGCTTCCGTGACCTACAGGCTGACGGATGATCCGGCACTCGAGATCGTCATGGAGGCAACGACGGATCGTCCGACCGTGATGAACATGGCCTATCACGGCTACTGGAACCTCGCCGGTCACGATTCGGGCCATATCCGCGATCAGCATCTCCTGATCGACGCTGATCGTTACACCCCGGTCGGGCCCGGCAAGATCCCGACGGGCGAATTAGCGTCGGTCGCCGGCACGGCCTTCGACTTCAGATCGTCACGGCCCATCGGCACCATGATCGACGATACCACCCAGCTTCCCGAAGCCGGGTATGATCACAATTTCTGTCTAAACGACAATAGACAATCTCTGCACCGCGCAGCGCGGGCAGTCGATCCTGTCTCACGCAGAGGTCTGGAGATCTGGACCAATCAGCCGGGCGTTCAGTTCTACACGGCCAATCATTTCGGCAAGGCCTCCACCATCGGCAAGGGCGGCGCCGTTTACGAGAAACATGCCGGGTTCGCGCTCGAAACGCAGAATTTTCCGAACGCGCCGAACATCCCGCACTTCCCCTTAGCGGTGCTGCGCCCTGGCGAGACTTACCGCCACATCATGCGCATTCCGTTTTTCATCGCTTGAGGCGAGACAGCTTCGCTCGTCGTGGACACGAAATATGTCACCCGAGCTTGTCTCCTTCAATGCATTTCACGTGCACGGAAGGCTCGGATCTTCTGACTGTCGCGAGCGAATTGTCGAACCGGCGTTGGTGGTTGAGCAGGTACAGAACCGATCCGATCACCACGACGGCCCCGGCAAGGACATGCAGCTTCGGCTCGTCGCCGAACACGAAGAACCCCACAGGGATCGCCCAGACGAGCTTGGTGTATTGCATGGGAGCGACGCTGGATACCGGAGCCAGGCGCAGGGACTCGATCATGAGGAACTGCGCCGACACCATCACGAGACCCGCGACGATGACCAGGCCGACATCGCTCCATGCGGGAGCATGGCTGAGGAACACGCCGGGCAGACTCGCAGTCAGCAGTCCTGCCATGACCGCCGCGACCATGATGGCGCGGTTTTCCTGCGAGCCGATCGTGCGCATGATCAGGATGACGCCGGCACCCACGAAGACGTTCATGAAGGCTGCCAGGTGTCCGAGGGACAAGGCGGCATATCCCGGCTGCACCATGATCAGGATGCCGGAGAAGCCGACGAGGATGGCGATCCAGCGCGCCGGCCCCGTGCGCTCGCCGAGCAACCACGCGGCAGCAACCGTGACGACGAGCGGCGAGCCGAAGGTGATGGCGTAGACGTCGGCAAGCGGCAGGAGCGAGAAAGCATAGAAGCCGGACACCGTGCCGATTCCGGCGAGAAAGCCGCGGCCGATCAGCATCTTCGGATTGCGGATGGTCGAGAGTCTGTAGGCCTTGTCGCGCCAGATGACGATACCCACCACGATACAGGCGACGCTCGCCTGCATGGCGATGATCTGGAAGATGGGATAGCGCAGAGAGAGGAGTTTCACCAAGGTGTCGCTGGTCGCGAATAGCCCGTTTGCGGCGATCGCAAAGAGGACACCTGTCAATCGGGTCACGGGCGTATCCCACCTGGCTCATGAGGCTGCAGCCCCATCTTAGTTGCCGGTCATCATACATTCTTTTCCAAGAGTCGGAATTCCCGCAGCGCATGGGTGGGAAGCGTTCCGGTGGGAGAAACAAACGAAAAAGGCGGCCCGAAGGCCGCCTTCCGTTAGGGCAAGATCGACTCGAACTTAAGCCGCGATCGAGGTCTGCGGCGCAGCCGAGCGCACGTCCGAATCCACATGGCCCTCGAAGCGCTTGAAGTTCTCGTTGAACATGTCGATCAGGCGCTTGGCCGTCTCGGCGAACTCCGCCTTGTTCTGCCAGGTCTTGACCGGATACAGGATATGCGGCTCGACGCCGGGCACCGAGGTCGGCACCGCGAAGCCGAAATAAGGATCGCGGCGGAAATCGGCGCGGGAGAGCGAGCCGTCCAGAGCCGCCGTCAGCAGGCGGCGGGTGACGCGGATCGGCATGCGACGGCCCACACCGTATTTGCCGCCGGTCCAGCCGGTGTTGACGAGCCAGCAATCCACCGAGTGCTTGGCGATGAGATCGCGCAGCAGATTGCCGTATTCGGACGGATGACGCGGCATGAAGGGCGCGCCGAAGCAGGTCGAGAAGGTGGCCTCCGGATCCTTCACGCCCTTTTCCGTGCCCGCCACCTTCGCGGTGTAGCCGGAGAGGAAGTGATACATGGCCTCGGCCGGCGTCAGCTTCGCGATCGGGGGCAGCACACCGAAGGCATCGCAGGTCAGCATCACGATGTTCTTCGGGATGCCCGCGCGGCCGGTGGCGCTCGCATTGGGAATGAAGTCGAGCGGATAAGCGCAGCGCGTGTTCTCCGTCTTCGACGCGTCGTCGAAATCGGGAAGGCGCGTGACCGGATCGATGGTCACGTTCTCCAGCACCGTGCCGAAGCGCTCGGTGGTGGCAAAGATCTCGGGCTCCGCCTCGCGGGACAGGCGGATGGTCTTGGCGTAGCAGCCGCCCTCGAAGTTGAACACGCCGTTCGGACCCCAGCCATGCTCGTCGTCGCCGAGCAGGACGCGGCTCGGATCGGCGGAGAGCGTCGTCTTGCCGGTGCCGGACAGGCCGAAGAACACGGCCACGTCGCCCCTGTCGCCCACATTGGCCGAGCAATGCATGGGCATGACCTTCTGGGCGGGCAGGACATAGTTGAGATAGGTGAAGACCGACTTCTTCATCTCGCCCGCATAGGACGTGCCGCCGATCAGCACGATCTTGCGCTTGAAGTCGCAGGCGATGACCGTCTCCGTGCGGCAGCCGTGGCGGGCCGGATCGGCCTTGAAGGATGGCAGGTCGATGATGGTCAGCCCCGGCGCGTAATCGGCAAGCTCGCCCCGGTCAGGACGGATCAACAGGTTGCGGATGAAGAGCGAGTGCCAGGCATATTCCGTGAACACGCGGGCCTTGACCCGATAAGCCGAATCGGCACCGCCATGGAGGTCCTGCGCGAACAGCTCCTTGCCTTCGGCATGGGCCAGGAAGTCCTGCAGCAGGGTGTCGAAATGACCGGGCGTGATGGCGCCGTTATTGTCCCACCACACGGTGTTTTCGGTGGTCTCGTCGCGCACCACGAACTTGTCCTTGGGTGAACGACCCGTGTGGACGCCAGTGTCGGCCAGGAGCGCACCGCCCTGGACGAGCTTGGTCTCGCCCCGGGTCAGGGACTGCTCGTAGAGCGCGGGCGCCTCAAGATTCCAATAGACCCGTTTGAGATTGCGGAGGCCGGAGGCCTCTGCGCCCTGTGCGCTGTTGAAGACGCCGATATTTTCCACGGAAGACTTCTCCTGATTGGCGGCCACCGCGCAGCCGGATGAGCTGCCGTCCGCTGGCCGTCACATGGGTAGGGTCAAACAATCCTGGCAAAATTTTGCCGTCTCGCTTGAACACGGGAACCTTCTTTAGGTCAGCTGACGGTGTCGTCAACTGAGGTCGTTTCATCGCATTCTATTTTTTCGAGAGCCAGACCTCCATCGGCTCCAATCCCTAGAATTTTAAGGTATTTTCGGAATTCTTTCGTATGATTGACGAGCCATTTTCGCCGGAAGTCCGCCCCTCCTCGCTTCAGAGCCATCGGCCGAAGGGCCGGTCGCGGGGGGCGAAGGCATTCTGTCCGAACCGTAATGGAGCGTTCATCCGCAGTTGAACCCGCCGCCCTTAGACACCACTATCAGGCCTGCCCCTGGTCGCGGCCTGGGGGAAAACCATATTTATGCCACGAGAAAGGCGCAGTTGGGGACATTTTAGGGCCCTCTGCGTTGTCAGACGAGTCAAAACGCTGACAATCGTCCGTGCCAAGCTAAGGAAGAGTTCATGCCAACGATCGCCCTTGTCGATGACGATCGCAACATCCTGACCTCTGTTTCCATCGCCCTCGAAGCGGAGGGCTACCGCATCCAGACCTATACGGACGGGGCCTCGGCCCTGGACGGGCTCAAGCATGCTCCGCCGGATCTGGCGATCTTCGACATCAAGATGCCGCGCATGGACGGCATGGAGCTCCTACGCCGCCTGCGCCAGAAATCGGACCTGCCGGTGATCTTCCTGACCTCCAAGGACGAGGAGATCGACGAGCTGTTCGGTCTCAAGATGGGCGCCGACGACTTCATCCGGAAGCCCTTCTCCCAGCGTCTCCTCGTCGAGCGCGTGAAGGCCGTTCTGCGCCGCTTCGCGCCCAAAGACCAGAGCGCCCCCAAGGAAGCCGATCCGAAGGCCCTGGAGCGCGGCCAGCTCAAGATGGACCCGGAGCGCCATGCCTGCACCTGGAAGGGCGAGCCGGTGACCCTCACCGTGACGGAATTCCTGATCCTGCAGGCGCTTGCCACGCGCCCGGGGGTGGTGAAAAGCCGCAACGCCCTGATGGATGCGGCCTATGACGACCAGGTCTATGTGGACGACCGCACCATCGACAGCCACATCAAGCGCCTGCGCAAGAAGTTCAAGTCGGTTGACCAGAGTTTCGAAATGATCGAGACCCTCTACGGCGTGGGCTATCGTTTCAAGGAAGCCTGACGCTTTGGTGGCACAAGCAACCTGGCAAGCAACCTGGAAAGACGGCCATGGTTCGGTGGAAGGGAAACCGGACTATGTTTGAACGAGTGGCATGAAGGCTGACCCCATCCACGCCGAGGCGGCGTTCGACGATCCGCCCGCACCGCAGGGCGCCCTGGCACGGCTGAAGCATTTCGGCCGCATGATCGTGCAGCGCGGCTCGTCGAGCCTGACGCGCCGGATCGTCGTGCTCAACCTCGCAGGGCTCGTGGTCCTGCTCGTCGGCTTTCTCTATCTCAACCAATTCCGCGAAGGCCTGATCGAGGCCCGGGTGCAGAGCCTTCTCACCCAGGGCGAGATCATCGCGGGCGCGATCGCCAGTTCCGCGACGGTCGAGACCAATACCATCACGATCGATCCGGACCAGCTCCTGCAGATGCAGGCGGGCGAGACGGAGCGGTTTGCCGACGAATCCTTTTCGTCGCTTGAGTTCTCCATCAATCCCGAGCGCGTCGCCCCCCTGCTGCGCCGGCTGGTGACGCCGACCAAGACCCGCGCCCGCATCTTCGATCGGGAAGGCTTGCTGCTTCTCGATTCCCGGTCGTTCTATTCCCGCGGCGACATCCTGCGCATGGACCTGCCGCCGGTCGCCAATGTCGAGAACACGACGAGCTTCATCGAGCGCACCTGGAACAGCTTCCGCAAGATGTTCCGGCGCACCGTACGCCCGGTGCAGGAAGAGGTGGGGCCCGCCAACGGCAAGTCCCTGCCGGAAGTACAGCAGGCTTTTGCCGGCCAGCAATCGAGCGTGGTGCGCGTCAACAACCGGGGCGAGACCATCGTCTCCGTGGCCGTGCCGATCCAGCGCTTCCGTACGGTGCAGGGCGCGCTCCTGCTCTCGACCCAGGAAGGCGACATCGACGCCATCATCGCCTCCGAGCGCTTCGCCCTGCTCCAGGTCTTCCTGGTGGCGGCCGCGGTGATGATCGTCCTGTCGCTCTTCCTCGCCGGCGCCATCGCGGGCCCGGTCCGCCGGCTCGCGGAGGCGGCGGAGCGGGTGCGCTGGGGGACCAAGTCGCGCGAGGAAATTCCCGATTTCACAGCCCGTTCCGACGAGATCGGCCATCTGTCGGGCGCCCTGCGCGACATGACCAGGGCGCTCTACAACCGCATCGACGCCATCGAGAGTTTTGCCGCAGACGTGGCACATGAATTGAAGAACCCCCTGACCTCGCTGCGCAGCGCCGTGGAGACGCTGCCGCTCGCCCGCCGCGACGAATCCCGCGAGCGCCTCCTGTCGATCATCCAGCATGACGTGAAGCGCCTCGACCGCCTGATCAGCGACATCTCGGACGCCTCGCGCCTCGATGCGGAGCTCGCCCGCGCCGATGCGGAGCCGGTGGACATGGTGCGTCTTCTCGATGCCGTGGTGTCGGTCGCCAACGAGCGCCGCCAGGAGCACGACCCGCTCATCACGCTCAGCATCGACAGGCAAGCCCAAGGCCGTGACGCCTTCCTGGTCCTCGGCCATGACAGCCGCTTGGGTCAGGTCTTCAACAACCTGATCGACAACGCGCGCTCGTTCTCGCCACCCGACGAGACCGTGAGGGTCTCCATGCGCCGGCGCAAGAACCAGGTCGAGATCCTCGTCGAGGACAGTGGCCCCGGCATCGAGCCCGATGCCCTCGACCGGATCTTCGAGCGCTTCTACACCGACCGGCCCGAGCAGGGCTTCGGCCAGAATTCAGGCCTCGGCCTGTCCATCTCCCGCCAGATCATCGAGGCCCATCGCGGCACGATCCGCGCCGAGAACCGGCTCGGCCCTGCCGACGAGGATGGTGAACCAACCCGGCTCGGCGCCCGCTTCGTCATCCGTCTTCCGGTCGAGGGAGCGAAGGCCAAGAAGGAGCAGGAGAAGAAGGACAGGGCCAAGCGCGAAACAGGGAAGAAAGTGCCTTGAGCGCGCATGAGACCATCCATGCCGGTTGCGTGCTCGTCGGTGAGGCGGGTCTCCTGATCCGGGGTGTTTCGGGATCCGGCAAGTCGA
Organism: Microvirga sp. GN3; assembly: GCF_055792825.1. Classification (NCBI taxonomy): domain Bacteria; kingdom Pseudomonadati; phylum Pseudomonadota; class Alphaproteobacteria; order Hyphomicrobiales; family Methylobacteriaceae; genus Microvirga; species Microvirga sp. GN3. Next base: position 34,040 of record NZ_JBVVAK010000013.1, on the reverse strand, counting down.
CGCTGGCCCGCGAGGTGGTATCGCTCGCTCTCAGGGCGGGCCGTTTCGGAAGGCTGGTCAGTGACGATCGCACCTGCCTTGAGGCGCATCACGGCCGTCTTCTGGCGCGGCCGGTGGAACCTCTCGGAGGCCACATCGAGATCTTCGGTCTCGGCATCGTCCGACAATCCTTCGAAAAAGCTGCCGTCGTTCGCCTGGTGGTCGATCTCTGCGATGATCCTGCCCGCTATCCGGAGGAGCAGGACAAGCATGTCATCCTCTGCGGCGTCATGATCCCTCGCATCCGGGTGCAAGCCGGGGCAATCTCGGCAGATCTCGCCCTGGACAGCCTGAGTGGTGTTTGCGACACGGTAGTGACACTGTGATGAACTTTTCCTCTCAATGCTCTTGCGCTTGGCTTCGCAGTGCACAAAATAGCGGCTCCGCTCTCGGAGCGTTCGGACTTGTAACATTATGATTGGAATGGTGCTCGTCACCCACGGGCAGCTCGCGACGGAATTCAAAGCGGCGCTCGAGCATGTTGTGGGTCCGCAAGAGCAGCTTGAAACGATCACGATCGGCCCCGACGACGACATGGAGACACGGCGCAAGGACATCATGGCCGCCGTGTGCCGGGTCAACTCGGGACAGGGGGTCGTGGTTCTGACGGACATGTTCGGCGGTACGCCCTCGAACCTCGCCCTGTCGTGCATGAATGGCGGCTCCGTCGAGGTGGTCGCCGGCATCAACCTGCCCATGCTCATCAAGTTGGCCTCCGTCCGCGACGAAGAACCGCTGTCCGACGCCGTCTCCCATGCCCAGGAGGCGGGGCGTAAATACATCAACATCGCCTCGCGCGTTCTCTCGGGAAAGTGACCGTCATGGACCGGCCCCTCGATCAGGATTGTCCGCCTGCCATCGTGCCCAACGGAGCCATGGTCCGGGAGCTTCCCATCATCAACCGCCGGGGCCTGCATGCCCGCGCCTCGGCCAAATTCGTCCAGACCGTCGAGCGCTTCAACTCCGACGTCACGGTGACCCGCTGCGGCGAGACCGTGGGCGGGCGCTCGATCATGGGCCTTCTCACCCTGGCGGCCGCTCAGGGCACCTCGATCACCGTCACAGCCAAGGGCGCAGACGCTGTCCTCTGCCTCCAGGCCATCGACGACCTCCTCGCCAACCGATTCGGCGAGGACGAATAGGGCTCCTCTTACAACACTCCCTCTGTCATTCCGGGGCGCCGCAGGCGAGCCCGGAATCCATAAACACGACGTCCCCAAAAGGGGAGAGTCGCGTCACACCTTAACTTGCATTGTTAGCGGTTATGGATTCCGGGCTCCGCTACGCGGCCCCGGAATGACAGTAAGAGCCCTCTCGCCAAGAAACATATAAAGACATCTTTATATCTTGATTGCCTCTCCCGGCGAGCTCTGGTAGAGACTGCACCAATTCAACCGGCAGAGCATTTTTCGGCGAAGTGGATCCGGTTCGCCGCCAAAAATGCGGTCAATAGCTCTACGTGCAAAGAGAGGCCATCATGGCGCAGGATTACATCGTCAAAGACATCAGCCTTGCCGATTTCGGCCGCAAGGAGATCTCGATCGCCGAGACCGAGATGCCGGGCCTGATGGCCATCCGCGAGGAATATGGTTCGAAGCAGCCCCTGAAGGGCGCCCGCATCGCCGGCTCGCTGCATATGACGATCCAGACCGCGGTGCTGATCGAGACCCTTAAAAGCCTCGGCGCCGACATCCGCTGGGTCTCCTGCAACATCTATTCCACCCAGGACCATGCCGCCGCCGCCATCGCGGCCGCCGGCATCCCGGTCTTCGCCTATAAGGGCGAGACCCTGACCGAGTACTGGGACTACACCGCCAAGCTGTTCGACTGGCATGGCGGCGGCGTGCCGAACATGATCCTCGACGACGGTGGCGATGCCACCATGCTCGTCCATCTGGGTCTTCGCGCCGAGCAGGGCGACGTCGCCTTCCTCGATAAGCCGGGTGCGGAAGAAGAGGAAGTTCTCTTCGCGCTCATCAAGCGCCTGCTCAAGGAAAAGCCGAAGGGCTGGTTCGCGGAAATCGCCGCCTCGATCAAGGGCGTCTCGGAAGAGACCACCACGGGCGTTCACCGCCTCTACATCATGGCCAAGGAGGGCAAGCTCCTCTTCCCGGCGATCAACGTCAACGACTCGGTCACCAAGTCGAAGTTCGACAACCTCTATGGCTGCCGCGAGTCGTTGGTCGACGGCATCCGCCGCGGCACGGACGTGATGATGGCCGGCAAGGTCGCCATGGTGGCGGGCTTCGGTGATGTGGGCAAGGGCTCGGCCGCCTCGCTCCGCCAGGCCGGCTGCCGCGTGCTCGTGTCGGAAGTCGACCCGATCTGCGCCCTCCAGGCCGCCATGGAAGGCTATGAGGTCACGACCATGGAGGACGCGGCTCCCCGTGCCGACATCTTCGTCACCGCCACTGGCAACAAGGACGTCATCACCCTCGACCACATGCGGGCGATGAAGGACCGGGCCATCGTCTGCAACATCGGCCACTTCGACAACGAGATCCAGGTCGCGGGCCTGAAGAACCTCAAGTGGACCAACATCAAGCCGCAGGTCGACGAGATCACGTTCCCCAACGGGCACCGCATCATCCTGCTCTCGGAAGGCCGCCTCGTGAACCTCGGCAACGCCATGGGTCACCCGTCCTTCGTGATGTCAGCCTCGTTCACCAACCAGACGCTCGCCCAGATCGAGCTCTGGAACAACGCCGGCAAGTACGAGAAGAAGGTCTACACCCTGCCGAAGCACCTGGACGAGAAGGTCGCCTCGCTGCACCTCGAAAAGATCGGCGTGAAGCTCACCAAGCTGCGCCCCGACCAGGCCTCCTATATCGGCGTCTCCGAGAAGGGCCCGTTCAAGCCGGATCACTACCGCTACTGATCGGCTGTTCGAGTATGGATCGTCAAAGCCCGGCTCCGGCCGGGCTTTTTCTTTGTTCGATGGCTTGAGCATCGGACCCAAAAGTGGAAGGCACTTTTGGGATCCATCCGATGCTCCCTCCTTTAATGAGCGCATCGTTCAGAGTGGAAAACCGGAGCCACTTTTCGCTGGCGCGGCCCGCTGGGTCCGCACGATGCGCCGGCGAATCGACAGAATGTCGCACCGGCATGTGTGTGTCACAAATGCAATATGGTTCGAGGAATTGCACACAGGTTCTCCAAAGGAAGTTTAAGCCAGTGTTAACCCTCTTCCTGGCGGAGTCAGGGGTAGTCTAGAGTGAACACGAATCGACCGGCTGTGCTGTGGCTTCGAACCTGCGCCGGCAGTTCCGTTCATGCGTAGACGGTTGACCTCAGCGGCGAAACAAAGCGCGGCCGGGGATCGATCCAACTTGGCCTGGTCGTCGGGCCCCCAACAAAGGAAGGGCAGCACGGCATGGCCGGGCACTGGGAGCGTCACGATGGTAGCAGCGACGGGAACAGCTCCCTCGTCGACTCCGCCCGTGTACCCCTGTCCCTGATGTTCCTGGCCGGCACCTCCCAGGCGGCTCTTGCCAATGACCTCCTGCTGCCCTTCGCGGAAGGGGCTTCGGATCTCCTCGACTTCCTGCACAGCTTCGACCTGCACAACGCGGCCTATTTCGGCCTCTTCATGGGCCTCGTCGCCTTTTCGACCACCACCGCCCTGCTGCTGATGCACGAGCGCAAGCGCGCCGGCCGGGTGGAGCGGCGACTGAGAAACGAGCTCGATGCCCTGCGCGGCGCGGACGATCTCGCGGCTCTTCTCATGGGCTCGGAGCGCCAGCTGCTCGTGAGTTGGCACGGCCGGGACGGCGAGCCGCGCTTCCAGGGCGATCCCACCATCGTCGGCGAGAATGCCCCGGCCCAGCGGGCCCTCGCCTTCGGCACCTGGCTCAATCCGGCCGATGCCACTGCCGTGGAAAGCGCCCTTGAACAGCTTAAAGTTCGCGGCCAGGCCTTCCGCCTGACGGCCCGCTGCACGACGGGCAGCCGCTTCGTCGACCTGGAAGGCCGCACCATCGGCGGACGGGCAATCCTGCGTCTGCGCGACGTGACCGGCGACCGGGCGGAACTCATGACGGCTCAAGGTCAGCTGTCGATCGCGCGCAGCGACCTGCGTTCGATGACGATGCTGCTCGACGATGTCGCCTATCCGCTCTGGATCCGCGACACGGACGACAAGCTGCTCTGGGCGAACCAGGCCTATCTGCGCTCGGTCGAGGCCTCCGATCTCGACGATGCCATCGCCCGCTCCCTCGAACTCCTGAGCGCGCCGACCCGGGATGAGGCCCGTCGCCAGCGCCGATCCGGTGTCACCTTCTCGGGGAGAGTCACGGCCGTGGTCGCGGGCCATCGCGCGGTTCTCGACGTGATCGAACGCCCGACCGCCGGCGGCAGCGCAGGCATCGCGGTCGACGTGTCGGAATTGGAAGCGGTCCGGACCGATCTGCAGCGCCAGATGGATGCCCATGTGCGCACCCTCGATCAGCTGCCGACGGCGGTTGCGATCTTCGACGGGTCGCAGACCCTCATTTTCAGCAACGCCGCCTATCAGCGCCTCTGGGGCCTCGACCAAACCTTTCTTGCCTCGCGTCCCACGGACAGCGAAGTACTCGACAAGCTGCGCGCCGGCCGCAAGCTTCCCGAACAGGCAGATTTCCGCGCCTGGAAGACCGATTTCCTGCAGGGTTACCACTCGGTCGAGCAGCAGGAGACCTGGTGGCACCTGCCGGACCGGCGCACATTGCGCGTGGTCATCAATCCCAATCCGCAGGGCGGCGTGACCTATCTCTTCGACGACGTGAGCGAGCGTTTCGAACTCGCTTCACAGGTGCATTCGCTCACCCGCGTGCAGAGCGAGACGCTCGACACGTTGAAGGAAGGCGTCGCCGTGTTCGGCTCGGACGGGCGCCTCAAGCTGCATAACCGCGCCTTCGCCGACATGTGGAACCTGTCGCCCGAAATGACAGCCGAGAACCCGCATATCGACACGATCATCAAGGCCTGCCGTCTGCTGGCCTCGCAGGACGAGCCCTGGATCGATATTCGCGGCGCAGTCGCCGGCCTTGCCGATATGCGCATGGGCCTCTCCTGCCGCATCGAACGCCATGACGGCACCGCACTCGACTGCACGGCGCAACCGCTGCCCGACGGCGCGACGCTCCTGAGCTTCACCGACGTGACGGCGAGCGTGAACGTAGAGCGCGCACTCACCGAGCGCAACGAAGCCTTGGAGCGCGCCTCGCGGCTGCGCGACGAATTCGTGCATCACGTGTCGTATGAGCTGCGCTCGCCGCTCACCAACGTCATCGGCTTCACGCAGTTGCTCGGCGACGAGACGGTGGGCGTGCTCAATCCGCGCCAGCGCGATTACGCCGATCACATCATGCGCTCCTCCGCATCGCTGCTCGCGATCCTCAACGACATTCTCGATCTCGCCTCGATCGACACCGGCTCGCTGGAGCTGACGCCGGAGATCGTCGATATCCGCTCCACCATCGAGGCCGCCATGCGCGGGCTGGAGGATCGGCTGGCGGAATCCTCGCTCAACTTAGTCATCGACACGCCCGACGACATCGGCACCTTCGTGGCCGACGGCAAGCGCGTGCGCCAGATCCTGTTCAACCTGCTCTCCAACGCGGTCGGCTTCTCCTCGCCCGGCCAGACCATCCGGGTCTCGGCGCGCAAGCGCGGCGGCGAGGTGATCTTCGACGTGAAGGATCAGGGCCGCGGCATGCCGCCCGAGATCAAGGCGCGCATCTTCGAGCGCTTCGAGAGCCATACGCTCGGAACACGCCATCGCGGCGTCGGCTTAGGGTTATCCATCGTGCGCTCGTTCGTGGAGCTGCACGGCGGCCGCATCGAGGTATCATCCGCCCCGGGCGTCGGCACCACGGTCACGTGCATTTTCCCCAATGACCGGCACGAGACCCCGTCCGATGGCCGATCGGCGCAATCTGCGCTAACACCAATCGCAGCCGAGTAGGAACAGCGATGGCGAATGGACTGGCCCTCATGCCCGAGCAGGATGTTTTGCAAGCCGCCTGGATCGTGACGCTTCCCGACCACGAGTCGACGGAGCGCTTCGCGCGGATCCTGGCCGAGGAGCTCAAACCGGGCGATCTCGTGACCCTCTCGGGTGGCCTCGGCGCCGGCAAGACGACGCTCGCCCGCGCCCTCGTGCGGACGCTCGCCGGCGATCCCGAGCTCGAGGTTCCGAGCCCCACCTTCACGCTGATGCAGGTCTATGACGGCCAAAGGCCGCCTATCGTCCATGCGGATTTCTATCGCCTCTCCGGCGGCTACGAGCTGGTCGAGCTAGGCTGGGACGAGATGACGGAAAACGCCATCGCCCTCGTCGAATGGCCGGAGCGCGCCGAGGATGCGCTGAAACCCGAGCATCTCGACATCCGCCTCGATTTCGCGCCCGGCAGCCAGGGCCGAGGCCGCATCGCCATGCTCACCGGAACAGGCGCCTTCGCCTCTCGGCTGCAGCGCATGAAGGCCTATCGCAACCTCGTCGAGCGCTGCGGCTGGGGCGATGCGAAACGCCAGCCCATGCCGAGCGATGCGTCCGTGATCCGCTCCTACGAGCGCCTCGTGAAGCCCTCTGGCGAAACCGCGCTCCTGATGATCTCGCCTCCGCGCCCGGTCGGGCCCGCGGTGCGGCGGGGCAAGCCCTACACGACCATCGCGAAGCTCGCCGAGACGGTCCATGCTTTTGTCGCCATGGACAAGGGCCTGCGTGCGCTTGGCTTCAGCGCACCCTACATCTACGGCGAGGATCTGGAGGCTGGCCTGCTCCTCATCGAGGATCTCGGTGCCGAGCCCGTCACCGACGCCAATGGCCCGATCCCGGAGCGCTATGCGGAGGCGACGCGGGTTCTGGCGCAACTCCACGGCCAGACCCTGCCGCAGGTGTTGCCCGTCGCTGACGGCATCGACCATTCGATCCCGCCCTACGATCTCGAAGCGCTCCTCATCGAGGTCGAGCTTCTGCTCGACTGGTACGTGCCGCACATCATCGGCACGCAGCTCTCGGGTTCGGCACGGGCGGAATTCGTCAATCTCTGGACCGAGACCTTGGGAGAGGTTCTCTCCGCTCCCGCCTCCTGGATCCTGCGCGATTACCACTCGCCCAACCTGATCTGGCTGCCTGAGCGCGAAGGCCTGCAGCGGGTCGGCATGATCGATTTCCAGGATGCGGTTTTGGGCTCGCCGGCTTACGACGTCGCGTCGCTCCTGCAGGATGCTCGCGTGACCGTGCCGCCGGAGCTCGAATTGAAGCTCATCGGCCTTTACGCCCGCGACCGGAAGGCCGCCGATCCCGCCTTCGATGTTTCCGCCTTCGCCCGCGCCTACGCCATCATGGCGGGCCAGCGCGCCACAAAAATCCTCGGCATCTTCGCCCGCCTCGACCGGCGCGATGGCAAGCCGCATTACCTCAAACACCTGCCGCGGATCGAAACCTATCTCATCCGCAATCTCGCCCATCCGGCCCTGAGCAAGCTCAAGGTCTGGTATGAAAACTATCTGCCGAGGCTCATCCCACATGGGGATGAACTCCCTCCCGAATCCTGAGCCAGCTCCTTGTCCCAGACCTCCCCGCGCGCGCCTCGTAAAGCCATCGTCCTCGCTGCAGGCTTAGGCAAGCGCATGCTGCCGATCACGGCTACCATGCCGAAGCCTCTCGTGAAGGTGGCAGGGCAAAGCCTCATCGACTTCGCCCTCGACCGGCTGCACGAGGCGGGCATTGAGACCGTAGTGGTGAACGTGCACCATTTCGCCGACATGCTCGAGGCGCATCTGCGCCCGCGCGAAATCCCGCGCGTCGTCATCTCGGACGAGCGCGGCGAACTCCTGGAGACCGGCGGCGGCGTGAAGAAGGCCTTGCCGCTTCTCGGCAACGAACCCTTCATCACCTTCAACTCCGACTCACTCTGGATCGAAGGGGAAGAGCCGAATCTGAAGCGCCTCGTGAAGGCCTGGGACCCGGAGCGGATGGATATCCTGATGCTCGTGGCGCCGTTATCCACAAGCATTGGATTCGAAGGCCGCGGCGATTTTCACAAGGAGGAGAGCGGTCGCCTGCGCCGCCGCGGAACCGACGACAGCGCTCCTTTTGCCTATGCAGGTGTGGCCATCGTGAAGCCGGAACTCGTTCACGGGACACCGGACGGAGCGTTTTCGGCCAACGCTTTCTACGACCGCGCCATCGCAAAGGGGCGCCTCTACGGCTTGTGCATGGAGGGGCAATGGCTGCATGTTGGGGAGCCTCAGGCGATTGCCGAGGCCGAAAAGTGCCTTGCCGCCAGCAAGCGATGAGGTCTGCTCGTGTCGAGTTCCGCGCGCGTCTTTTCCATCCCTCCGGGTTGCGCCTTTCTGCCGACCCTGGTGGACGCGCTGTTCGACGGTCGTCTCGTCGGCCCGTTACCTGACAACCCCGCGGCCCTTGCCGACATCACGATCTACGTTCCCAATCGCCGCGCCACCCGCGCGCTGATCGCGCTTCTGGCCGAGCGCGGTGAAGGCAAGGCGCAGCTCCTGCCGCGCATCGTGCCCTTGGGCGAAACCGACGAAGCCGAGTTCGAGCTGACGGGACTGGAGGGCACGCCCCTGCAGGAGGCCGCGAGCCTCAAGCCCCCGATCCCGCCCCTGGAACGCCGCCTCATCCTCACGCGCCTCGTGCAGCGCTGGTCGGCGGAAGTGGACCGCGCGCTCTTACAGCTCGGCCCCGAGGTGCCCTTCATGGTGCCGGCCTCGCCGGCCGATGCGGTGAACCTCGCGGGCGATCTTGAGACCCTGATGGATGCCTTCACGACGGAAGGCATCGACTGGCACGCCCTCGAACTGGCGGTGGATTCCGACTACTCGAAATATTTCGAGATCACGCGCCATTTCGTGCAGATCGCAAGCGAGAACTGGCCGAAGATTTTGGTCGAGCGCCAGGCGAGCGATCCGGCGCAACGGCGCAATGCCTTGCTGGAGGCGGAAGCGAAGCGCTTGCAGCGCGAGCGCCCGGAGCATCCGATCATCGTGGCAGGCTCGACAGGCTCGGTGCCTGCCACTGCAAACCTCATGGGCGTGATCGCACGCCTGCCCAAAGGCGCCATCGTGCTGCCCGGCCTCGACACGGACCTCGACGAGGAGAGCTGGGCCACCATCGGCGGCGTAGGCGATGACGAAACCGACCCGGTGCACGGACACCCGCAGGCCTCTTTGCGCCGCCTCCTCGACAGGCACCTGCGCGTTTCGCGTTCCGACGTTACCGTTCTCGGCGATGTGTCGGACGCTGCAAAAGCCCGCAACCATCTGCTTTCGGAAACGCTACGTCCGGCGGACACCACAGATCGCTGGTCGCTGATCGCGCCCGAGGATCGCGTCGCATTGAGTCGCAGCGGATGCGAGGGGCTGACCATCCTCGAGGCGATGGACGAGCGCGAAGAGGCTCTCGCCATCGCGATTTCCTTGCGCGAAACCATCGCGCATCCGCACAGAACCGCAGCTCTCGTGACGCCTGATCGTGCGCTCGCCGCACGCGTGACGGCGGAGCTCGCGCGCTGGGGTCTGAGCGTCGAGGATTCCGCCGGCATTCCGTTGTCCGACACACCGGCCGGGCGTCTTGCACGTCTGGCCGCGGAAGCGGCTGCCGACGATTTGCGGCCTGTGCGCTTGCTTGCTCTGCTTGCGCATCCGATGGTGCGCCTCGGCCTGTCCCGCAAGACGGTCGAACATGCGGCAAGCGTGCTCGAAATCGGCGTGCTGCGCGGGCCCGCTCCCGCGCTCGGCGTTGAGGGCATGCGCGCGGCACTCGCCAGCCGCCGCACGGAAGATGATCGTCGTGCGCCGCGTCCGCGCAAGCGCTTGACGGAAACCGATTGGGACCTCGCCGACGAATTGCTGCAGCGTCTCGGTGTGGCGTTCAATACTTTTACGCCCGCCGTTCATGGCGAAGGCAAGCTCGATCTCATGTCCCTCGTAGAGGATCATCGCCGCGCCGTGGAAGCCCTGTGGGCTGGACCGGACGATGAGGAGATCGAGGACGCCGATTCATCCCGCGAGGCGCTTGCCGCGCTGTTCGACGATCTCGAACATTCGGACATCCGCGAGGAGGAAGGCCACCCGCTCGCGGGTCGCTTCGTCGATTATCCGACCTTCTTCACGGCGCTCGCCAAGCAGCGCTCCTTGAGTCCCTCGCCACGTACAACACACCGCCGCCTGAAAATTCTCGGTCTCCTCGAAGCACGCCTGCTCTCCGTCGACCGCGTGGTGCTCGGCGGATTGGACGAGGGCACATGGCCGCCGCGCACGGTGACGGATGCCTTCCTCAACCGTCCCATGCGCTCCCGCGTCGGCCTGATGCCGCCGGAGCGGCGCATCGGCCAAACCGCGCACGATTTCGTGCAGGCGCTCGGCACGCACGATGTGATGATCACGCGCGCGCATAAGCGCGACGGCTCGCCCATGGTGCCCTCGCGCTTCCTGCAGCGGCTGAAAGCCTTCACTGGCAAGGAGGTGTGGGAGCGCATGACGAAGGCCGGCGAGTATTACCGCCGCCTCGCGCGGACCTTCGACACGCCGGAGCCTGCGCCTCCGCTGCCACGTCCGCGTCCGAAGCCCGATCCGGCGTTGTTCCCGCGTTCCTTGAGCGTCACGGAAATCGAGACGCTTCTGCGCGATCCCTATTCGATCTTCGCACGCCACATCCTCAAGCTCGATGCGCTCGATGCGATTGCGGTCACGCCGAGTGCCGCAGATCGCGGCACGATCATCCACGATGTGCTGGGCCAATTCGCCGAGCAATATCCGAAGGCGCTGCCTGCGCATGCGCAGGAGATCCTGCTCGCCCTCGGCACCGATGCCTTCGCCGAGATCGCCGAGGCCTATCCCGAACTCTATGCCGAATGGTGGCCCCGATTCACGCGGCTTGCGACCGAGTTCGTGGTGTGGGAGCAGGCGCGCCGCCCCGATCTCGTGGAAGTCTATGCGGAGCGCTCCGGCAGGCTCTCGATCCCGCTGCCCGACGGCACGATCTTCAATCTGCGCGCCCGCGCCGACCGGATCGAGCACCGCCGCGACGGCGGCTTTGCCATCATCGACTTCAAGACCGGCCAGCCGCCCGGCGTACGCGAGGTCTATGCCGGCTTCTCGCCTCAGCTCACGCTTGAGGCGATGATGCTGATGAAGGGCGCCTTCAAGGGCCTGCCGATGGCGAAAGACACGCCGGACCTGATCTACATCCACACCACCGGCGGGCGCGAGCCGATCAAGCCGCGCGAGATCGGACCGATGGGCAAGGAAGAGCGCACCGTTCCCGAGATCGTCGAGGAGCATCGCCGCCGGTTCGAGGGCATGATCGTGCGCTACGCCAAAGGCGAGGCGGCTTACGTCTCTCGGCCCTTCCCGAAATATGCGCGCAAGTTCTCCGACTACGATCATCTGGCACGCGTGAAGGAATGGTCGCTCGCAAGCGCCGGCGGCGGTGAGGGATCCGAATGAGCACCGATCTCGTCATCCCGGAATATACCAAGGACGCGCAGCGCCGCGCCGCCAATCCGCGCGCCTCGGCCTGGGTGTCCGCCAATGCCGGCGCGGGCAAGACGAAGGTTTTGACGGATCGTGTGGTGCGCCTGCTGCTCGCAGGCTCGCTGCCGGGGCGCATCCTGTGCCTCACCTTCACCAAGGCCGCCGCCGCCAACATGGCGATCCGCGTCTTCGAGCGCCTCGGCCGCTGGGTGACGCTCGATGAGGAAAGCCTCGTCAAGGAGCTGACGGAACTCGAAGGCGAGAAGCCGACCCGCCAACAGGTCAAACTCGCGCGCACGCTGTTTGCGCGCGCGGTGGAAACGCCGGGCGGCCTGAAGATCGACACGATCCACGCCTTCTGCGAGCGCCTTCTGCACCTGGTGCCCTTCGAGGCCAATGTGCCCGCGCGCTTCGCCGTGCTCGACGAGAGCCAGACCGATGAGATGCTGGCGCAGGCCAGTGCCAATGTGATGGCCGATGCGGCGAGCGGCAATTTTCCGGAACTGGCAGAGGCGCTCGACATCGTCAGCGTCGATGCGGTAGGCGATGCGCTCACCTCCGCGATCAACGCGGCCCTGAAGTGCAAGACGTTCCTGCACGATCCGAGGGGTCCCGCACGGCTTCGCAGGGAACTCGGGCTGGCGCCGGACGAGACGCTTGAGAGCATCGAGATGGCAATGCTGGAAGGCGGCATTGCGCCAAGCGAATGGCCCGCCATCGCGCAGGAACTTCTGGCCGGCAAAGCGACCGATCAGGAACGTGCAGCCTCCTTCATCGCAGCAGCCGAAGCGCAGGACCCGGACGAAAAGCTCAAGCATTACCTGTCGGTCTTCCTGAAGGAATCCGATTGGACGCCGCGCGCGGAATCGCGCCTCGTCACCAAGTCCGTCGATCTGGCTTTGAAGAACCGATTGCTCGACGAGCAGAGCCGCATCTGGCGCCTTATCGACAAGCGCAAGGCCGCGCGTGCCGCCGAGCGCACCGATGCGCTGTTCACGCTCGCGGCCGAGATCCACACCCGGGTCGAGCAGGCGAAGATGCGCCTCGGTGCGCTCGACTTCCAGGATCTCATCGACAAGACACTGGCGCTGCTCTCGCGCGGCGACACGGCCTGGGTGCTCTACAAGCTCGATCGCGGCATCGATCACGTGCTGATCGACGAGGCGCAGGACACGAACCCGGAGCAATGGGAAATCCTGCGCAAGATCACCGAGGATTTTACCGCGGGCGCTGGTGCCGCAGGCGGGCGCGTGCGCACGCTCTTTGCGGTCGGCGATCCCAAACAGTCGATCTATGGTTTCCAGGGCGCTGCGCCGCAGGAATTCGAGACGACGCGCCGAAGCTGGTCGCAGAAGGTCAAGCAGGCTGAGCTTCACTTCGAGGACGTGTCGCTCACCATGTCGTTCCGCTCAGGGAAAGCCGTTCTGTCGGCGGTGGACGCCACCTTCGCGGTCGAGCGCAACTTCAAGGGCCTGTCCTTCGAGGACAAGGCGGTCGGCACCGTGCATGAGAGCGCGCGTCCTCATGCGCCGGGCCTCGTCGAGATGTGGCCGCTCGAGACGCCCGCCGAGGCGGAAGAGCCCGAGGCCTGGGTGTTGCCTATCGACGAGCCCGAGCAGCATGCACCGCCGGTCGTCGTCGCGCGCCGCATCGCGCAGGCCGTGAAGTGCTGGACCACCAAGGGCGACGAGATGGGCCGCGTGTGGACGGCCGGCGACGTGCTCGTGCTGGTGAGGAAACGCGGCGCGGCTTTCGAGGCGGTGATCCGCGCGCTGAAGGAAGCAGGTGTGCCGGTGGCGGGCGCGGACCGGCTCAATATCGGCGAGCACATCGCCGTGCTCGATCTCGTGGCGGCGGGACGTGCTGCGCTACTGCCGGACGACGATCTGACGCTTGCAACCGCGCTGAAATCGCCGCTCGTCGGTCTGACCGACGACGATCTCATCCGCATTGCCGCCGACCGTGCGGAAGAGGAATCGCTGCACGCCGCCATGACGCGCCACGCAGACAATGGCGATGCAAAAGCGAAGCGCGGATGCGAGGCCTTGAATGCATGGCGTGAGTTGGCGCGCATCCACGGCCCCTTCGGTTTCTTCGCCACCCTGCTCGGCCCGCGCGGCGGGCGCTCGCTGCTCGTGGCGCGTTTGGGCAGCGAAGCGGGCGACGCCATCGACGCTTTCCTGTGTTTCGCGCATCAGTCCGAGATGACGGAGACGCCCTCGCTCACCGTCTTCCTCAATCGCTTCGAATCGGCCTCGCACACGATCAAGCGCGACCTCGATTCCGTGAACAACGAAGTGCGCGTGATGACCGTGCACGGCGCGAAGGGATTGGAAGCGCCCATCGTTGTGCTCATCGACGGCTGCGAAGTGCTCGGCCGCGATCCGCCGCTCCTGCAATTGCAGACCGCGAGCGACGACAAGATCCCGGTCTGGTCGTCCGGCAAGACTTCCGATTCGAGCACGATGGCGCAATCGCGCGACCTTCTGCACGCCAAGGGCTACGAGGAGCATAACCGCCTGCTTTATGTCGCCATGACGCGCGCCAAGGACCGGCTGGTGATCGCGCCCTACCGGACGAACGGCAACGAGACCAAGCAGGAAGCCTGGTGCGAGATGATCCGCCACGGGCTCGTCGCCAAGGCGGGCGGCCTGGAGCTGGACGAGGCGCCCTACGGCCCGATCTCGGTCTGGCGCGACGGCTCGGCACTGGCGCGCACGATCAAAGCCGAATCGGATGTGCCGCCGCTCGATCCCATCGCCGTGCCGGACTGGCTCACCACAACGGTGATGCCGGAGCCTGAGCCCCTGCCGCCAATCCGTCCGTCCAGCGCACTCGGTGCCGCAGACCGCATGACGCGCCCGGGCGACGGGCCTTACGCGCCCGAGGCGCGCCTGCGCGGCACGCTGGTCCATGCCCTGCTGGAGCGCCTGCCGGCGCTGGCTCCTGAGCACCGCGAGGCCATGGCGCGGTCCTACATCAAGGCGCGCGCGCCGCGCCTCCCCATGGACCTGCGCGAATCGATCCTGACCAATGCTCTTGGCGTTCTCGACCATGCGGACCTGAAGCCCCTCTTCGGCAAGGGCTCGCGAGCGGAAGCGCCCATCGCCGGGCGTGTGCTGACAGCCGAGGGCGAGATCATGGTCTCGGGCCAGATCGACCGGCTGGCCGTCCTCGACACCGAAGTGCGGGTCGCCGATTTCAAAACCACCGCGCGACCGCCCAGACCCGGCCAGCCACCGCCCCGCGCTTACGTGGCGCAGCTTGCCCTCTATCGGACGCTGCTCGCCGAGATCTATCCGGACAGACGCATCCGCACCTTCCTGATCTGGACCTCCGGCCCCGTGATCCACGAGCTCATGGAACCCGACCTGGAATCGGCACTTACCCTCATCAAAGCGGCGTGAGGACAATGGCCCTTGCTTGATTCCCGAAACGCCGGTTCTTACCTTGGCCCTATAGCCGAGCGACTCGGATCCGAGTCGCGTTCAAAGTCAAAGGTGATCTGATGGCGACCGTAAAGGTGACCGATTCAAGCTTCGCGCAGGACGTCCTGCAATCCTCCGAGCCCGTCGTGGTCGATTTCTGGGCTGAGTGGTGCGGCCCCTGCCGTATGATCGGCCCGGCTCTGGAAGAGATTTCCGACGAGATGGCCGGCAAGGTGAAGATCGTCAAGCTCAACGTGGACGAGAACCCGCAGATCTCCTCCCAGCTCGGCATCCGCTCGATCCCGGCGCTGATGATGTTCAAGGACGGCAAGGTCGTGGCCCAGAAGGTCGGCGCGGCGCCCAAGGGCGAGCTCTCCCGCTGGATCCAGGCTTCGGCCTGATCGGGTTGAGATTTGAAGTTATGGAAGGGGCCGAAAGGCCCCTTTTCTTTTGCTAAACGCGCGCGGCGTCTTGAGCCCTCTCCCCCCTTGTGGGGGAGAGTTGGAGAGGGGGGTGTGAGCGCGAACCCATCAAGCTCCGGCGCCAGCACCCCCCTCCCTGGCCCTCCCCCACAAGGAGGGAGGGGAATAGCGTCCCTCTCGTCCGACGATCCCGGATCGGCTTCGCCGTCCGGGATGACGAGCTTCAAGGTTACTCCGGCAATGTCCCGTTCGCCGCCAGGACCTCGCCGGCCAGATACAGCGAGCCGCAGATCAGCACGCGGGGCGGGTGGTCCCAGACGTAGTTGTGGAGCGACGCGAGGGCGGATTCGACGCTTGTGGCGGTCGAGGTGGTGAGGCCGACGCTCGATGCGATGGCCGCAACCTCCTCGGCCGGGCGTGCCGCGATTTGGCCTGCGATCGGCACCGCGATCACTTCCCGGGCCAGCCCTGAAAAATTCTTGAAGAAGGCTTGGCTGTCCTTGGTGCCGAGCATGCCGGCGATCAGCACGAGGGGTGCGTCCGAGCGCTCGCTCCGGTCGGCCATGGCGGCGGCGAGAACCCGGCCGCCATCGGGGTTGTGGCCGCCGTCGAGCCAGAGTTCGCAGCCCTTGGGCGCGATCTCCGGCAGGCGGCCCCGGTTAAGACGCTGCAACCGCCCCGGCCATTCGGCGCGGGTCAGCCCCGTCTCGAAGGCCGATGTCTCGAACTGCTCAAAGCCTGCCGCACGCAAAGCTGCAATGGCAGTGCCTGCATTCACGTATTGATGCCGCCCGATGAGCCGCGGCCGCGGCAGATCGAGGAGACCCTTCTCGTCTTGGTAGACGAGCCGCCCGCCTTCCTCATGCACGGAAAAGTCCTGCTGGCCGACGAGAATTGGCGCCGCGCCGATGCGCTCGGCCTCGCTGACCAGGGTCTGGTCGGCTTCCACATAATCCTGCGGCGCGATGATGGCAGGACAGCCGCGCTTGAAGATGCCGGCCTTTTCCCTGGCGATGGCCTGAAGCGTCGTGCCGAGATATTCCGCGTGATCGTGACCGATGGGCGTGACGACGGCGGCGGCAGGCCTGTCGATGACGTTGGTGGCGTCGAAGCGCCCCCCTAAGCCGACCTCGAGCAGGAGCACGTCGGCAGGTTCTTCCGAGAAGATCAGCAGAGCCGCTGCAGTCGTGATCTCGAATACGGTGATGGGCTCGCCCGCATTCACCGCCTCGCAGCGGCGGAAGGCTTCGACGAGCCTCTCCTCGGTCACGTAGCGGCCACCGCCGAATTTTCCGAGACGGATGCGCTCATGGAAGCGCACGAGATGGGGCGAGGTATAGACATGGACGGCGAGCCCCGCGCTTTCCAGGATCGCCCGCATGAAGGCGATGGTCGAGCCCTTGCCGTTGGTGCCGGCCACATGGATCGTGGGCGGCAGGCGGCGCTCTGGATGGCCGAGCTGGCCAAGCAGCCGCTGAATGCGCCCGAGCGACAGATCGATGGTCTTCGGATGCAGGGCGAGAAAGCGCGCGATTAGCGCATCGGAGGATTCCATCGCCCTGCTCCAAGCATGATCTGAAAAAGTGGGAACCGGTTTTTCAGCAAGATCATGCGACAACAAAAAGTTACTCGGCCGCAACCGCAACGGCCGTCGTCGGCGCAGAGGCCGGTGCCTTGGTGAAGAGGCGCGACAGGCGCGCGACGGTCGATTTCAGGTCATGCCGGTGCACGACCGCGTCCACCATGCCGTGCTCCTTCAGGTACTCGGCGCGCTGGAAGCCGTCGGGCAGCTTCTCGCGGATGGTCTGCTCGATCACGCGCGGGCCGGCAAAGCCGATGAGCGCGCCGGGCTCGGCGAGATGCACGTCGCCGAGCATGGCATAGGACGCCGTCACGCCGCCCGTGGTCGGGTTCGTGAGCACGACGATATAGGGAAGCTTGGCATCGCGCAGGCGGCGGATCGCCACCGTGGTGCGGGGCATCTGCATGAGGGAGAGAATGCCCTCCTGCATGCGCGCGCCGCCGGAACCGGCGAAGAGCACGAAAGGTGTCTTCTTGTCGAGCGCGGTCTCGGCGCCCTTGATGAAGGCCTCGCCGGCCGCCATGCCGAGCGAGCCGCCCATGAAGCCGAAATCCTGCACCGCAATGGTCATCGGCAGTTCGTCGACCCGGCCGAAGCCGACCTTGAATGCATCCTGCTGGCCGGTCTTGGTGCGGGCGTCCTTCAGGCGGTCGATGTAGCGCTTCTCGTCACGGAACTTCAGCGGGTCCACGGCCACTTCCGGCAGGGCCACGTCGAGCCAGGTGGCGCCATCGAACATGAGCTGCAGGCGCTGGGTGGCGGAGATGCGCATGTGATGGTTGGAACCGGGGATCACCCATTGGTTCGCCTCCACATCCTTGTGGAACACCACCTGCCCCGTCTCCGGGCACTTGATCCAGAGATTGTCCGGCGTCTCGCGCTTGAAGAGCGTCTTGATCTTCGGACGGACGACTTCGGAAATCCAATTCATCGCTTCAATCCTCTCGTCATGGCCGGGCTTGACCCGGCCATCCACGTCTGACCACGCCGGAGGCATGGATGCCTGCCACGGCAGGGTTGACGTGCCTTATGTATTAGGCCGCGGCGCGTTTTGCCACCGAGCGCACGCCTTCGCTCAATTCCTTCACCAGCTTCGTGACCGCCTCGACCGAGCCTGCCGTAGCGCGATCCTGGTCATCGAGGGTGCGCTTCAGGGCATCGATGAGGGCCGAGCCCACCACGACGCCGTCGGCCCCCTTGGCCACTGCCGCCGCGTGCGCTCCGCTCTTCACGCCAAAGCCCACCACGACGGGAAGGGGCGTATGACGCTTGATCCGCTCCACGGCGGTCGCGACCTTGCCGAAATCCGGCGTCGCGGCGCCGGTGACGCCGGTGATCGAGACGTAATAGACGAAGCCCGCCGTGTTCGCGAGCACTGCCGGCAGGCGCTTGTCGTCGGTGGTCGGCGTGGCGAGGCGAATGAAGGCGAGGCCAGCCTTGAGCGCCGGCAGGCACAGCTCGTCATCCTCCTCCGGCGGCAGATCGACGACGATCAGGCCGTCGACGCCGGCCTCTTTCGCATCGGCCAGGAAGCGGTCGACGCCATAGACGAAGATCGGGTTGAAATAGCCCATGAGGATCACGGGCGTGTCCTGATCCTCGGCCCGGAAGCGGCGGATGAGGTCGAGGGTCTTGACCGTGTCTTGCCCCACTTTCAGGGCGCGCAGTCCCGCCGCCTGGATCGCCGGACCGTCGGCCATGGGATCGGTGAAGGGCAGCCCGAACTCGACGATGTCGGCTCCCGCCTTGGGCAGGCTCTTGAGGATTTCGAGCGAAGTTTCCGGATCCGGATCGCCGGCCATCACATAGGTGACGAGCGCGGCACGGCCTTCCGCTCGGCACTTTTCGAAACGGGCTTCAATGCGCTTTGTCATGGGCGGGTCTTTAGCATGAGAGGAAGGCGGGGCGAAATATGTGAAGAGCGCCGCATATCCCCTCCCCCTTGTGGGGGAGGGCTAGGGAGGGGGTGCTGGCGCCAGACCTTGGTAGACTAGCGCTCACCCCCCCTCTCCAACTCTCCCCACAAGGGGGAGAGGGCCGGTTGCGCTTCATCGCGCAGGGTTCGTCATCAAACGATCTGGTTGCCCAGATGCTCGGCGATCTGGAACAGGTCCTTGTCGCCGCGGCCGCTGATATTGACCACCATCAGGTGATCCTTGGGCTTCTTTGGCGCGAGTTCCATCACCTTGGCGAGCGCGTGGCTAGGCTCCAGCGCGGGCAGGATGCCCTCGAGGCGTGAGCAGAGCTGGAAGGCTTCGAGCGCTTCCTCGTCGGTGGCGGAGATATACTTCACGCGGCCCATCTCGTGCAGCCAGGCATGCTCCGGGCCGATGCCGGGATAATCGAGGCCGGCCGAGATGGAATGGGCGTCCGCGATCTGCCCGTCCTCGTTCATGAGCAAGTAGGTGCGGTTGCCGTGCAGCACGCCGGGATGGCCGCCGGTGAGCGAGGCCGCATGGAGCTTGTCGAGGCCGTGGCCTGCCGCTTCGACGCCGTAGATCTCGATGTCCTTGTCGTCGAGGAAAGGGTGGAACAACCCGATGGCGTTGGAGCCGCCGCCGATGCAGGCGACGAGCGAGTCCGGCAGGCGGCCTTCCGCCTCCATCATCTGCTCGCGGGTCTCGATGCCGATCACGCACTGGAAGTCGCGCACCATGGCCGGATAGGGATGCGGGCCCGCCACCGTGCCGATGCAGTAGAAGGTGTCGGAGACATTGGTGACCCAGTCGCGCAGGGCCTCGTTCATGGCGTCCTTCAGGGTCTTCGTGCCGGACTGCACCGGCACGACCTTGGCGCCGAGCATGTTCATGCGAAACACGTTGGGCTTCTGCCGCTCCACGTCGACGGCACCCATATAGACCACGCAGTCGAGGCCGAAGCGCGCGCAGAGTGTGGCGGTGGCAACGCCGTGCTGGCCAGCGCCGGTCTCGGCGATGATGCGCTTCTTGCCCATGCGGCGAGCGAGAAGGATCTGGCCCAGCACGTTGTTCACCTTGTGCGCGCCGGTATGGTTCAGCTCTTCGCGCTTGAAGTAGATTTTCGCGCCGCCGAGATGCTCGGTCATACGCTCGGCGAAATAGAGCGGGCTCGGACGGCCGATGTAATGGGTCGAGTAGCTCGCCATGTCGGCGTGGAAGGCCGGGTCGTTCCTGGCATCTTCGTAGGCCTTTTCCAGCTCGAGGATGTTCGGCATCAGGGTCTCGGCGACGAAGCGGCCGCCGAACTGGCCGAAATGCCCGCGCTCGTCGGGACCGGTGCGGAAGGAATTGGGTTGGGCTTGAGCTGACACGGCCTGTCCTGCCTTGAAGAGCTGAAGCACGCCCAGGAAAGGCGTGCCCTTAACTAGTGGTGGGCAGCAGCGAATGCTGTCCGGGCGGCCCTGATGAAGGCCTCGATCCGCGCCGGATCCTTGAGACCCGGTCCGCTTTCCACCCCGGACGACACGTCGACGGCCTGCGGCCTAGTGAGCCGGATCGCCTCCGCCACGTTGTCGGGGTTGAGGCCTCCTGACAGCATGAAGAAAAGCTTGGGGTCAAGCCCATTGAGCAACCGCCAGTCGAAGGCGATCCCGTTTCCGCCCGGCAGGGCGTTGGCTGCACGGGGCGGTTTGGCATCGAGCAGGATGTGGTCGACGCCGCCGGCATAGGGGCGAAGCGCCTGGAGATCGGACGCTTCCGCGATCCCGAGAGCCTTCATGACCGGCCGTTTGATCATCGAGCGGATCTCCGCCACGCGCTCAGGCGTCTCGCTTCCATGCAGCTGAATCAGGTCAGGGTTGATCGCCTCGATGGCCTGGGCGATGTCCTCGTCGCCGGGATTGACCAGAAGCACCACGCGCTCGGCGCGGCCCCTGGCCTGCAGCGAGAGACGGTGACCGAGATCGAGGCTGACGTGACGGGGGCTCTTGGGAAAGCGCACGAAGCCGACCATGTCCGCGCCTGCACCCAGGGCAACATCGAGGGTTTCGGGCGTCGAGAGCCCGCAGATTTTCACCAGATTATCCATAAGGGCTATTTTACAACGCTTTTGCCAGCGAGCGCCACACCAGCATCGCCGCAGCCAGATCCTCCAGCGCTGCACCGACCGATTTGAAGGCGGTGATCGCCGCCGGATCGCGGCTCGGCGGGCTCTGACAAAGGTCGGCGAGCGTGCCGCGGATATGGCTTTCGGTAATTGCGCCGCTCTGGAGCGACACGGCCACGTCGCCGCCCTCAACCTTGGCAGCCGGCGTGTCGATATAGACTTGAGCCCGCAGCAAAGCTTCGTCGTCCGCCTCGCGCATCTTCAGATTGAAGGCGCCGACGAGGTCGAGATGCGCTCCCGGCTTCAGCCAGGCTCCCTGGACAATGGGCGCGGTCGAGAGCGTGGCGCAGGAAACGAGATCGGCCTCGCGCACTGCCGCCTCTAGATCCGTCACGGCGGTCACGGGCAAGCCTTCCCCGCGCAGCTCGGCCGCGAGTTTCTCGGCCTTCTCGCTATTGTGGTTCCAGAGCGCCACTTCGCGGATCGGCCGCTGGCTCATATGGGCGCGGATGAGGAACGGCGCGAGCGCGCCTGATCCCACCATCACCATGCGGCTTGCATCCTCGCGTGCCAGATATCGCGCGGCGAGCGCGGACGCTGCGGCAGTGCGCCAGACGGTGAGACGCGTGCCGTCGAGAACCGAGATGGGCGCGCCCGTGGCGCCGTCCATCAGCAGATAGGACCCCATCACGCTGGGCAGGCTTCTCGTGCCGTTCTCGGGAAAGACGGTGACGATCTTCACACCGAGAAAGCCATCCCACATTGCAGGCCCCGTCCAGGACGGCATGAGCAGGAGCGTGCCATGGGCGCCCGGACGTTCGATCTCGTGGTGATGGCGCACCGGCGTGACCATGTCGCCGCGAAAGGCCTCGGCCAGGGCATCGATCAGGGCCGGAAAGGTGAGAACCCGATCGATCTCGGCAGATGTCACGACGCGCATGGGAGGATCTTAGAAGCTACGAGCCTGGGAAGAGGGAACGGTGGCCGGCAGGGTGGTTGTGGCCGGAGCGCTCTGTGTCTTCAAGCGCTCGGTCTCATAGCGCAGCTGCCGCGCTTCGCGGCGGGACTGGCGGCCGGCCCGGCGGTTCTTGCCTTGCGCAAGCCAGCTCGCCACGCCGCCGATCACCACGCCGAGCATGACGGCCGCGAAGATCACGGCGAAGAGGGGCAGTTGCGCGGCGAATTCCGGCGCATCCTGCGAGAACGGATCCAGCGACAGGGTCACCGGCGCGCGATTCGCGACCGCGAGCAGAACGACCAGGATGGCAATCGGCAGGAGAATGAGCGCCTTCAGAAAGCGAATCACGAGCACCTCTCAAGAATGACTTCAAGGATCACTGCGCAGCCGCGGCCTTGAGTACCTTTGGAGCCGGAGCATTGAGCCGC
This sequence comes from Microvirga sp. GN3, assembly GCF_055792825.1. Lineage (NCBI taxonomy): Bacteria > Pseudomonadati > Pseudomonadota > Alphaproteobacteria > Hyphomicrobiales > Methylobacteriaceae > Microvirga > Microvirga sp. GN3. Next base: position 11,676 of record NZ_JBVVAK010000013.1, on the reverse strand, counting down.
TGCCGCATTTCCTTGCCCGTCTTGAAGACGGGAACGACCTTTTCGGAGATGGAAACGGATGCGCCCGTGCGCGGGTTGCGGCCCGTGCGGGCATCGCGCTTCTTCACCGAGAACGCGCCGAAGCCACGCAGCTCGACCCGGTCGCCCCTGGAGAGGGCGTCGGCGATCGTGTCGAGAATCGCGTTCACGATCTTTTCCACGTCGCGCTGGTAGAGATGCGGGTTCTGCTCGGCGATCTTGAGCACCAGTTCGGATTTGATCATAGGGCGGCTATATCTTTGACGTTGCTTTATTTTTCCGAAGGTTGCCAGACAGCCAGGAGGCCGTCAAGCTGTGCAATCTCAGCATGAGCCGATGTCCGGCGCAGAGTCTCGGCGACCCGCTCGAAACCGAAGAAATCGGCCAATGTCGCGCTCATGGCGAAGATCGATAGATCGCGGTCGCTGCTCGGCTTCCAGTCACGAATCGGCAGATCCTTGGCCACGCCCTTCGTCTGCTCCAGCCAGGCGACCGCATCGCGCTCGCCGCCGATCTTGTCGACGAGCTTCATGGGCACGCCCTGACGGCCGCTGAAGACTTGGCCGGTGGAGGCGGCGGCGAGTTCGCCCTCGTTGAGACGACGGCGGTCGCGCACCAGGGCCTTGAACCAGTCAAAAGTGTCGTTGACCACCGCCTGCATGGCGGCCCGCGCCTCCGGCGATGTCGGCTTGAAGGGGCTCGGTTCCGCCTTGAGCGGCGAGGACTTCACCTCCTCCAGCTTCACGCCGACCTGGCCCATGAGGCCCGAGAGATCCGGATACTGGAAGAGCACGCCGATGGAACCGACGATGGAGGTCTCGCGGGCGACGATGTAGTCCGTCGCAATCGCCGTGATGTAGCCGCCGGATGCTGCCGTGCCGTCGACGAAGGTCACCACAGGCTTCTTATCGCTAAGCCTGCGGATATTGCGGTAGATCTCTTCCGATCCCGTTGTGGTGCCGCCGGGGCTGTTGATGGAAATCACGACGCCGGAGACCGCACTCGAATCGCCGACCCGCTGCATCAGGTCGGCGAGGCGCTGGTTGCCGGTGATCAGGCCGTCGACGGAGATGCGCGCAATCTGGTTCTGGAGCGCGCCATAGCCCGCCCGGTCCGCGGCGGCATAGCCGAGAGCGGCGACGGCGGCGATGAGGCCGGAGAATCCCGCGACGCGCCAGAAGGAGAGCTTGCGGCGCAGACGGCGGCGGTCGGCGATGGCTTCGGCATCGATGGACATCGATTCGTCTCTTGCTGGTTCCAAGTCGGATGCGAGGCTGAGCCTCACGAGGGCCGCACCCTAGAGCGGTTTGATCGCATTTTCCAGGTGGCGAAGCTGAATCCGCGGCCGCTGAAAATGCGTCCACGCGCAAGCAGATAGGGCAGCAGGCGAGCCAGCCAACAAAAAACCCGCACGATGGCTCGCGCGGGTTTTCTAGATTTATGGATCCCCTTCCCTCACGGCCTTACGGCCGCTCGCCGGGGATGACACGCTTAAGCGCGTGTCACTTCTTGTCCTTGGCCTTCAGAGCGGCGCCGAGGATGTCGCCGAGCGACGCACCCGAATCGGTCGAGCCGTACTGAGCCATGGCCTCCTTCTCCTCAGCGACCTCGAGGGCCTTGATGGAGACGGTGACGCGGCGAGCCTTGCGGTCGAACTGCGTGACGCGGGCATCGAGCTTCTCGCCGGCGGCGAAGCGCTCGGGGCGCTGGTCGGCGCGGTCACGAGCGAGCTCGTTGCGCTTGATGAAGGTGGTGAGGTCGGTGTCGACGATCTTCACCTCCAGGCCGCCATCCTTCACCTCGAGAACCTCGCAGGTGACGATCTGGCCCTTCTTGATTTCGCCGGCTTCGGCGAAGGGGTCGCCCGCAAGCTGCTTGATGCCGAGCGAGATGCGCTCCTTCTCGACGTCCACGTCGAGAACCTGAGCGCGGACGATGTCGCCCTTCTTGAAGTCGTCGATGACCTGCTCGCCCGGACGGTTCCAGTCGAGGTCCGAGAGATGGACCATGCCGTCGACGTCGTTCTCGAGACCGATGAACAGACCGAACTCGGTCTTGTTCTTGACCTCGCCTTCGACCTCGGTGCCGACAGGGTGCTTCTCGGCGAAGGCCTCCCACGGGTTCTGAAGCGTCTGCTTCAGGCCGAGCGAGATGCGGCGCTTCACCTGATCGACCTCGAGGATCACGACCTCAACCTCCTGCGAGGTGGAGATGATCTTGCCGGGGTGGACGTTCTTCTTCGTCCAGGACATCTCGGAGACGTGGATCAGGCCTTCGATGCCGGGCTCGAGCTCGACGAACGCACCGTAATCGGTGATGTTCGTGACGCGGCCCTTCAGCTTCGCCTGCACCGGGTAGCGGGCGGCGATGCCCTCCCACGGATCGGCAAGCAGCTGCTTGATGCCCAGCGAGATGCGGTGCGTCTCGTGGTTGATCTTGATGATCTTCACCTTCACCGTCTGGCCGATGGTTACGACCTCGGACGGATGGTTGACGCGGCGCCATGCCATATCGGTGACGTGCAGCAGGCCGTCGATGCCGCCGAGATCAACGAACGCACCGTACTCGGTGATGTTCTTGACCACGCCGTCGATGACCTGACCCTCTTCGAGGTTCGCCACGAGCTCGGAACGCTGCTCGGCGCGGCTCTCTTCGAGAACCGTACGGCGCGACACGACGATGTTGCCGCGGCGGCGGTCCATCTTGAGGATCTGGAACGGCTGAGCCACGCCCATGAGCGGGGTGACGTCGCGGACCGGGCGGATGTCGACCTGGGAGCGGGGCAGGAACGCCACGGCGCCGTCGAGGTCGACCGTGTAGCCGCCCTTCACCTGGTTGAAGATCGTGCCGTTGACGCGCTCCTGGGCCTCGAAGGCCTTCTCGAGCTTCACCCACGACTCTTCGCGGCGGGCCTTGTCACGGGAGATGACGGCCTCGCCCAGCGCATTCTCGATGCGCTCGACATAGACCTCGACCTCGTCACCGACGACAACCGTCTGGTCGCGGTTCGGGCCGGCAAATTCTTTGAGAGCGACGCGACCTTCGGTCTTGGCGCCGATATCGATGACCGCGACGTCCTTTTCGATCGCGACCACCTTGCCCTTCACGACCGAGCCTTCGCTGATCTCGTTCGTGCGGAAGGATTCTTCGAGCAGGGCCGCGAAATCTTCACGGCTCGGCTGTTGCAAAGCTGCAGACATAGGTTCTCCTGAATGGCCCTCGTTTAAAGGGGCAACGCCGGCGGCTCGTGTTAACGGGCCGTTTCCAGCCGCCGCTGCCTGAGGACGCCCCTTTAAGGGCCATGTCCAAGGCATGCCGCTTATCAAGCGGGCCGGCGTATCATCGACGGATGGAAACGCTTATTCCTCAGGACCTTGGCGGAACACCGCAAGGGCGCGTGATACGCACCCTTACACAACGCTGACCCTCAATGTCCTGTAGGATGGGGGTTCTAATATCCCAAGTGGGCCCAGATCACAAGGCTTTCAAGGATTTGGGCCCATCCTGCAGAAATGGGGACCCGGGCCTGATCGCTCAGGCGGGAGCCGCCCCTTGTGTGTTCACGTAGACCGCATAGAGCGACTGGCTCGCCGCCATGAACAGACGGTTCCGCTTGGGGCCGCCGAAGCAGATGTTGCCGCAGACCTCGGGCAGACGAATGCGTCCGATGAGCTTGCCTTCCGGCGTCCAGACGGTCACGCCGCTGTAACCGACCGACCGCCCGGCATTGCTCGATGCCCACAGATTGCCGTCCACGTCGCAGCGCACGCCGTCCGGCCCGCATTTCACTCCGTCGATCATGCAGTCCGTGAACACCCTGCGGTTGGAAAGCCTGTTATCGGTGCCGACATCGAAGACGTGAATGTCCCCCTTGCCGCCGGGGCCCGTGTCGCCGGGACCCTTGCCCGTGCTCGCGACATAGAGCCTCCGATAGTCCGGCGAGAAGCACAGGCCGTTGGGATCGGGAACCTGGTCCTCCGGCACCACGAGGTCGACGCGGCCGCTCGGATCGATGCGATAGCAGTTCGTCGGCAGCTCTCGCCGGGCCGTACCGATCCCGGGGGGCTGGCCGAGCCTCGGATTGAGCCGCCCGCCCGCGTTGCTCGGCCCGCCCTGAACATCGGGTGCGCCCTCGTAGAGCTGCCCTCCATAGGGCGGATCGGTGAACCAGTAGCTGCCATCGGGATGGGCCACCACGTCATTCGGCGAGTTGAGAGGTTTGCCCTCGAAGGAACTTGCAAGCACCGTGACCGAGCCGTCGAGCTCGTAGCGGACCACGCGGCGGGTGAGATGCTCGCAGGAGAGCTGACGCCCCTGGAAATCGAAGCTGTTGCCGTTGCTGTTGTTCGATGGCGTGCGGAACACCGTCACGCGGCCATCGTCCTCGAGCCAGCGCAGCTGCCGGTTGTTCGGAATGTCGCTCCAGACAAGATAGCGCCCCTGGGCGTTCCAAGCCGATCCCTCGGACCAGAGCGCCCCGGTCCAGAGACGGGTGATGGCACTGTTCGGCTGGGCATATTGGTTGAAGAGCGGATCGATCGTGAGAACGTCCGGGTCGGTGAAATAGGTGGTGGGCGCACCTCTGGGGCTGAAGTCGCGCGGAGGGCTTGTCACGGTGCTGGGGGGCTGGGCGGGAGCCTGAGCTAGGGCGCTGCCGGAGCCCACCGCAATGGCCCCTGCGCCCATGACCTTGATGAGGCTGCGTCTGGACAGGATATCAAGATTCTCGACCGGCGAATGTCGCTGCGAAGTCATGGACACCTCCCTGTTTCGGCGCCTTTGGGACCCGCTTGTCGGCCGACTGCGAGCCGCGCTTAAGGGGTAGAATCCCATATTTCAGCGTAGCTGGAACTGTTCTTTCGAGGAATTGAGTCTAGGGCTGGCTCGCGAGGATTACCCTCTCGTGTCACCAGTCGATTGCTGCAGGAGCCGGCAGCCATAAACGATTCACCCCCACTTCTAGCGCATCGTGGTTATGCCGGGCATGAAGGCAGCCTGTCCCAGGGTCAAACCGGCCAGTCCGAGCGTCTTGCCTGCGCGACGGCCCAGTCGAGGGCCTGTTCGAGGCGGTCGTTGCCCCAGAACATCTCGCCATCCTCGGTGAAGAAGGTCGGTGCGCCGAAGAGGCCACGGGACTGGACCTCGTCGCCCATCCGGCGCAGGCGCATCTTGTTGCAATCGGTCTGCGCCTCGGCGAGGACGGCCTCGGTCTCGAGTCCGAGCTCCGTCAGGATCCCGGACAGGATCGCGGGGTCGGCGATGTCGCGGCACTCGCCGAACTCGGCCGTGTAGACGGCCTTCGTGAAGGCGGGGGTCCAGCCGGGCTCGACGCCGAGGAGCGCGATACGCGCCGCCAGAAGCCCATTCTGGGGAAAAGTCTTGGGCCGATAGAACGGCAGCCCGAGCCGGGCGGCTTCCCGCTCCATGTCGCGCCACATGTAGCGCCCCTTGGCCGGATTGAGCGCGAAGGGCGAGGTCTCCATGCCTTGAGCCTTGAAGACGGGCCCGAGCAGGAACGGCCGCCACAGGAGCACCACGCCGGCCTCCGCTGCCGCTTTCTCGATGCGCATGGCGGCGAGATAGGAATAGGTCGAGGCGAATTCGTACCAGAATTCGAGGTTCGGCTGACGGATCATGAGCGCCTTTCACTGCCAGCGATCTGGAGAAAGGAACGGGCCAGCTCTCAAAGCCGGCTTTTCGCTCCATGAGGTGGCCTACCTCATTCCCTTAAGTGATGGCAGGGTCTGGTTTTCCGGGCAGGAATGCAGAGGAAGCATGTCGGCTCAATAAATGCCCGTTGCACTGACCAAGCTTCCGTTTTAAGTCGCGATCACCCTTATCAACGGAACCCTTTGCTATGGCTGAGAAGCGCGTGAACAAGGTCGTGCTCGCCTATTCCGGCGGCCTCGACACCTCCATCATCCTCAAGTGGCTGCAGACCACCTATGGCTGCGAGGTGGTGACCTTCACCGCCGATCTCGGCCAGGGAGAGGAGCTGGAGCCGGCGCGCAAGAAGGCCGAACTGCTCGGCATCAAGCCGGAAAACATCTTCATCGAGGACCTGCGCGACGAGTTCGTGCGCGATTACGTGTTCCCGATGTTCCGCGCCAATGCGCAATACGAGGGCCTGTATCTACTCGGCACCTCCATCGCCCGTCCTCTGATCGCCAAGAAGCAGATCGAGATCGCCGAGAAGGTCGGCGCCGATGCGGTCGCCCACGGCGCCACCGGCAAGGGCAACGATCAGGTGCGCTTCGAGCTCGGCTATTATGCCCTCAAGCCCGACGTGACTGTAATCGCCCCCTGGCGCGAATGGGACCTGCGCTCCCGCGAGCAGCTCATCGCCTTCGCCGAGCAGCACCAGATCCCGATTGCCAAGGACAAGCGCGGCGAAGCGCCGTTCTCCGTCGACGCCAACCTCCTGCACGCCTCCTCCGAGGGCAAGGTGCTGGAGGATCCCTCCGTCGAGGTGCCGGATTACGTCTATTCGCGCACCGATGGACCCGAGAACGCGCCCGACAAGCCGACGGTGATCACCATCACCTTCGAGAAGGGCGACCCGGTCGCCATCGACGGCAAGAAGCTCGGCCCCGCCGACCTGCTGGCGAAGCTCAACGAGCTGGGCCGGATCAACGGCATTGGCCGCCTCGACCTCGTCGAGAACCGCTTCGTCGGCATGAAGAGCCGCGGCATGTACGAGACCCCCGGCGGCACGATCCTTCACCTCGCCCATCGCGGCATCGAGTCGATCACGCTCGACCGCGGCGCGGCGCATCTGAAGGACGAGCTGATGCCGAAATATGCCGAGCTCATCTATAACGGCTTCTGGTTCTCGCCGGAGCGCGAGATGCTGCAGGCGCTGATCGACAAGTCGCAGGAATTCGTCACCGGCGAGGTCAAGCTCAAGCTCTACAAGGGCGGCGTCCACCTCATCGGCCGCGAGAGCCCCTATTCCCTCTACGACCAGGACCTCGTCACCTTCGAGGAAGGCGCGGTCGCCTACGACCACCGCGACGCCGCCGGCTTCATCAAGCTCAACGCCCTGCGCCTGCGCACGCTCGCCCAGCGCAAGAAGAAGCTGGGGCTGTAAGCGGAGAGACGAAAAGAAGTTGCTTCATGGCCGGGCTCGTCCCGGCCATTTTCATTTTCGACATGCACTTCATCGGACCCATGTCTCGCTCCGCACCAGTCGCCCCTGATGCATGCAGCGAGTCCCAAGTGTCTCTCGTTGATGTGAGGGAGCCCGCAAAGGGGAACGGGGAACTTAACCGATTCTCGGCCGTAGACTTAAAGTCTCATCGACTTAAGAGAGGCCCGATGCCGTCGCCTTATGTTCCGTACTCACCATCGAAAGCCGCGATTGCCGGGCACACGATCCACAGATTGCTGACCTCGTTTCCCATCGCCTGCTTCACGCTCGCGCTCGCAACCGACATCGCCTATTGGCGGACCTCGAATCTGATGTGGCTGGAATTCTCCGCCTGGCTCCTGCTGGCGGGAATCACCGTCGGCGTCGTTGCGGCCGTCTTCAGCGCGGTCTTTTACTTGGTTCGCTATGGGACCCGCGCCCTGAGGCTCGGCTGGACCGCCGCCATCGGCACTCTCATCGTGCTGGTCCTGGCCTTCTTCAACAACCTGGTCCACGCGACCGATGGCTGGACCGCAATCATGCCCTGGGGCCTGCCCCTCTCGGTGCTGACGGTGCTCGTCATGCTCGTCACGATCTGGCTCGGCGCTTCACTGGCTTACGGTTCCGGCGCGGGAGGGCGCACCAGTGACTGATCGCTTCCGCCTGCATCTCGTCCTTGCCGGAACCTGTCTCCTCGCGCTCAACGGCTGCAACGATGGCAATGGAAACTTCGATACCGCAAGCCAGATCGGTCCCGATCCGGTCCTGCCGGAGCCCAGCGCCGAGCTCCTGCCCGACCTGAAGATTGCCGAGGTCGTCGGCTGGAAGGACGATCAGACGCCGACGGTTCCCCAGGGGCTCACCGTGACCGCCTATGCCAAGGATCTGGTCAATCCGCGTTTGGTGCGGACCCTGCCGAACGGTGACGTACTCGTGGTGCAGTCGCGCGCACCGGAAGGCAAGCCGCTGCCGCGGCCCAAGGATGTGATCCGCGAATGGATCATGGCCATGGCCAAGGGCGGAGGCGGCGGACCACAGAAGGAGAGCAACCTGATCACGCTCCTGCGCGACACGAACCGCGACGGCCAGGTCGACGAGCGCAAAGACCTGCTGAAGGGTCTCAACTCCCCCTTCGGAATCGTCTGGCACGACGGCACGCTCTATGTCGCCGCAGCCGATGCGATCCTCGCCTATCCCTACCAACTCGGACAGACGGAGATCACGGCACCGCCGAAGGAACTGGCGCCGCTCCCCGGAGGCCCAATCAACCACCATTGGACCAAGGATCTGGCTATCAGTCCGGATGGGCGTTTCCTCTATGCCTCCGTCGGTTCCAACTCGAATGCCGCGGAGCGCGGGCTCGAGGCCGAGAAGGGACGAGCCGCGATCTGGCAGGTGGATCACACAACCGGCGCATCTCGCCTTTACGCCTCCGGCCTGCGCAACCCCAACGGTCTGACATTCCATCCCGAAACCGGCGTCCTGTGGACGGTCGTGAACGAGCGTGACGAGCTCGGCCCCAATCTCGTGCCGGATTATCTCACCTCGGTGCAGGAAAACGGCTTCTATGGCTGGCCGTGGAGCTATTTCGGCAGCCACGTCGACGAGCGGGTGCACCCGCCGCGGCCGGACATGGTGCAGAAGGCGATCAAGCCCGATTACGCGCTGTCCAGCCATGTCGCGGCGCTCGGCCTGACCTTCTCGATGAACTCGGCAATGCCGGAGCCTTACAGGAACGGCGCCTTCATCGGCGAGCACGGCAGCTGGAACCGCAATGCCTTCAACGGCTACAAGGTGGTCTATGTGCCCTTCGAAAACGGCAGGCCGGCCGGCAAGGCGCAGGATGTGGTGACGGGCTTCCTGGACGGCGACCAGGCCCGTGGCCGGCCGGTGGGAGTGGCCATCGACGGCACCGGCGCCCTTCTCATCGCGGATGATGCAGGCAATACCGTGTGGCGTGTTGCGGCATCCGGCGCCTCGGCTCCGCAAAGTCAATGACGCGGTACGAGGAGGGTCACAGGCAAAAAGCCTAGGCGCGCCTTCCAGTCTTCTTCGTTGTCGATACCGGTCAACCTGACCGCTTTACCTCTGACAGGGGCAGGCCCGTCTCATCTCCCATGTTACCCCTGCCGATCTCAGGGTTTTTCCTGATGGTCAGATGATCGTGCAGAAGCGAGGCTACTCAGCAACAATTCAAATGCCTTCGACGGCTGCAACAGGGGCGTCTCATAGGTTGGTCGCAATGTCCGGCAGAGAAACGTTTGGCCATCTGAAACGCAGCTTGTCCCGAATGCTCGTTGCGACGGGAGCCCTGTCCATTGCGTTCTCCGCGACGGCGCAGCCATCCCCTCCTGTCGCTACTCTTTTCGAGAACGTCCGCATCTTCGACGGCAAGGCTGCGACCCTCTCGGACCCCTCCCACGTTCTGGTGTGGGGCAACACCATCGCGAGCATCTCGGCCGCCCCGGTCAATGTCGCGGCCACCACGAATGTTCGCGTCATCCCGGGAAATGGGCGCGTGTTGATGCCGGGCCTGATCGACATGCATTGGCATGCGATGCTGGTGCGGCCGACGCCCGCGATCCTTCTCTCCAGCGACGCCGGCTATGCCAATCTGCTCGCGGGCGTCGAGGCGACGGCAACGCTCATGCGCGGGTTCACCACCGTGCGTGACCTGGGCGGACCGTCCTTCGATCTCAAGCGCGCCATCGACGAGGGATTATTGCCCGGACCGCGCATCTACCCGTCGGGCGCCGTGATCACGATCACCAGCGGCCACGGCGATTTTCGCCAGCTCTCCGATCTGCCACGGACCATCGGCGGCATGCTCGCTCGTGTCGAGCAGCTCGGCGGCAGCATGATCGCCGACAGCCCCGACGAGGTGCGCCTGCGTGTGCGTGAGCAGCTCATGCGAGGCGCCTCGCAGATCAAGCTCACGGCCGGTGGCGGCGTGGCGTCCCCGTTCAGCCCGCTCGATGTCTCGACCTTCACCGAGGCCGAGCTGCGCGCTGCGGTCGAGGCGGCCGAGAATTGGGGAACTTACGTCTGCACCCATGCCTATACGTCCGTCTCCATCCAGCGGTCGATCGCAGCCGGTGTGAAATGCATCGAGCACGGCCATCTGATGGATGACGCCACGGCCCGGTTGATGGCCGAGAAAGGGATCTGGCTGAGCACGCAGCCCTTCCTCGATCTGAGCGCCGCCAGCGGCTTGGGCCCGGCGGAACAGACCAAGTTGGCACAGGTGGTCACCGGCACCGACCGCGTCTATACCCTGGCGAAGACATACAAGATCAAGACGGCCTTCGGCACCGACGTCCTGTTCTCCAAGGAACTGGCCAAGCGGCAGGGCGCCATGCTCGCCACTCTCACCCGCTGGTACACGCCGGCCGAGACGCTGATCATGGCAACCTCGACGAATGCCGAACTGCTGCAACTGTCCGGTCTGCGCAATCCCTATCCCGGCAAGCTCGGTGTCGTGGAAGAGGGAGCGCTGGCGGATCTGCTGCTCGTCGACGGCAATCCCCTGGAGACCATCGATCTCGTTGCCGATCCCGACAAGAACTTCCTCGTCATCATGAAGGATGGCAAGATCTACAAGGAAACGCTGCCGAAGTGAGATTCGATTCCGAGGGACATCCTCGGGGCGATTGAAGCATTTTCGGCGAGATGGATCCTGTTCGCCGTCAAAAAATGCAAAGAAGAGAGCTGCTTCAAAGTGGAAGCAGCTCCAGGTCGAAAGGCAGGTGCCAGCGTGAAAACACGCGCGAGAACGCACCCTACGTTCCTGTCCAGGTCGTTCGGCTTTGTGATGGCGGGGGTCCGTTTCCTCTCCTGGGCCATCCTCATTCTCTGGAGCACCTTGGCCATCACTTATTCGAACCTGCCGTGGGCCGGGCTGCGTCTGGGATTCGCGGGGGTTTTCGCGGCCTTTGCCGTCTGGGCGCTCTGGCTGTCGCGCCGACGTTACATGCCCGTGGTCGTAATGGCGCTGTTTCTCGGCGTGGTTGCGTGGTGGATCGCCATTCCACCCTCCCATGATCGGCCCTGGCGGCCCGAAGTCGCGGTGATGCCGCGGGCCTTTGTCGATGGCGACCGCGTGCGCCTCACCGGGGTGCGCAACTTCGACTATCGCAGCCGCGACGATTTCACTGTGCAATACGAGGAACGCGAGGTGCTGCTGTCCCATCTGACCGGCCTCGACTTCTACGTCTCTTACTGGAGCGAAGGACTGGTCGGACACACGTTTCTGAGCTTCGTCTTCGACAATGCGCCGCCCTTAAGCATCTCCATCGAGACACGGCCGGAGGCGGGGGAAAGTTTCGATCCCCTCGCCTCCCTCTTCAAACAATTCGAGCTCATCTATGTGGTGGGTGACGAGCGCGACTTGGTTCGCGTGCGTACCAATTAGTCGGCCCTGAATAACCCACAACTTCTTGGGGCAGAAGGATTCTTCGCCCTCGCGAAGCATCGTAAAATGCTGGTTCCTGGGTGCTGACCCGCACAAAGCTGGTGTATTTCATGGGACC